>JBDHVB010000018.1:0-38908 GCA_039809465.1 Myxococcota bacterium | reverse complement strand
CCGTGCCCGTTGTGCGCGCCATCGAGGAGCACGTCACCTCGCCACTGATAGCGGCCGGGCCAGTTGAACGCATCACAGGCCGCTGGGAGGTGGTTGCCGCCACCCGCGAAGCCCATGCCGCCAAGGACCTCGAGCGCCGCCGCGGCGGTGGCCACGTTCACGCGCTGATACGCGCCGGGCGGTGAGGTCGAGGGGAATGGTGGCGCCTTGATGAGCGGGGCGCTCATGGTTCGTGCCTGCGCTTCGATGACGTCCCACGCCGCGTGCTCTTGCGGCGCGCTCACCACGGTGACGCCGCGCTGGATGATGCCGGCCTTCTCGGTTGCGATAGCGGACAGCGTTGGGCCGAGCTGGTGCTCGTGATCGATGCCGATGGGCGTGATGACGGACAGCACGCGGTCGACGACGTTCACCGCGTCGAGGCGGCCGCCGAGCCCGACCTCGAGCACCGCGAGCTCCACCTTGTCCTCGGCGAACGCCATGAAGGCCATGAGCGTCGCGATCTCGAAGAAGGTGAGGGGCTGGGTGAGCCGTGGCTCGATGGCGGCGATGCGCTCGTACATGAGCGGCACGCGGCTCTCCGCGAGCTCGTGCCCGGCGATGCGGATGCGCTCGGTGAAGCGCAGCAGGTGCGGCGAGGTGTAATGGCCGACGCGGTAGCCGGCGCGCCGCGAGGCGTCGGCGATGAGCGCCGACGTCGAGCCCTTGCCGTTGGTGCCGGCGACGACCACGTGGCGCATCCGCGCATGCGGACGCCCAAGCAGCTCGGCGGCCGCTCGCATGTTGTCCAACCCAAACTTGATGCCAGCCGCCGCGCGCCGGTACATGGCGCCCAGCACGGCGGCGTACTCGGAGCGGGTGCTCAGAAGGTAAATTCGTCCATGGGCTTGAGGATCGTGATGCGCGAGTCCTTCAAGTCCGCGATTTGCTGCTTCACCACGTCATAGAAGCCTGGCTTCAGGTGGTAGATGAGCACGGGCACCTGGAGCTTCGTCTCGAGCTTCTTGAGCTCGGTCTGCAGCATCACGGGGGTGAGGTGGCCTGACACCTTGGCGAGACCCTCCATGGCGTTGGGGAAGCTCACCTCGGTGATGAAGGCGCGCAGATCCTCGGTGCGGTTCACTTCGGCGTAGAGCGCATCGGTCGGGCCGGTGTCGCCCGAGTAGACGATGGTGCCGCTCTTGTCGCGCACGAACATGGCGCAGGTCTCGACCGTGTGATTCACGAGCACGGTCTTGATTTGATACGGCCCGATCTCGATGGTCGAGCCGGGCTTGAAGCGGTTCACCACGAGGGTCGGGCGCTTCTCGGGATCGCCTGGGTTCGGGATCTTCGAGAAGTCTGGCCAGATGACGTTGTTCAAGATGTGCTTGAACAGCGCATCCGCCGTGAAGTCGCTGCAGTGGACGGTGAGCGGCTTCTGACGCGCGCCGATGATGTTGTCGCAGAGCAGGGCGATGTCGCGCACGTGATCGAGATGGACGTGCGAGACGACGATGTGATCGATCGCGATCTGCTCTTGTACGGTGAGACTGCGCGTCGCCGAGCCGGCGTCGAGCATCAGCACGTCGTCGATGAGAAACGAAGTCGCTCGATGGGTCGCTGATTCGCCGCCGTGGCAGCCAAGTACGCGAAAGCGCATTGAGGGGGCAGTCTCCTTGGGAACCGGACGTTAAATGTCCCCGAATTTCTCTTTCATCTCGAGGAATTCGAGGAACTCGCGCAGCTTGTTCACGTCGTGAATGATGAGGCCGCTCTCCGTCAGCTTCACCAAACGCGCGCGAATCAGCTTGTTCATCACGTCGTTCACGGGCTCGATCTCGAGACCGATCTTCATCGCGATGTCCTTGAGCGAGATCTCGAGCTGCAGACCCTCGGCCGTCTGCGCGCCTTGCTTGGCGGCGATCTGACTGAGGAAGTGCACGACGCGCGAGTTGTGGTCGCGCAGCAGGAGGTTTTCGATTTGATCGTCGGTCTCTTGCAGGCGGGTCGCGAGCTTCTTGATGAGCCGGACCGCGATCTCGGCGTTGCCGCGCACCATGGCCTCGAACGTCTTGGGGTCGATGACCAGCAGGCGCGCCGGCTCCTCGACTGTCGCTGAAGCGGAGCGCGGCTTGTTGTTCAAGATCGACATCTCGCCGAAGAACTCGCCCGGCCCCAAGACCGCGAGCGTCTTCTCGACGTCGCGTACGTTCTTGTGGATGCGGACCTTGCCGGACTGCACCACGAACATCTCTTTGCCGGCCTCGCCGTCCTTGAAGAGCGGGTGTCCCTTGGGGAACTCGCGGCCGAATCGTTCGTATAACTTGTCGTCTGCCATTGCCGTGCCCTCGAACGCTTTAGAGCTATCGCTACTTCGTAGTCATCGTCCAGACGCCGTTCCAATCCGCACCCGGGGGCTCGGCTCGCAGCATCTCGCAACGCTCAATGTACGTCTCGCTAGCGCCATCACCAGTTTTGATCTGGGTGCGGATCATGTCGAAGATTTTGATCGCGTCGTCCCACTTTTGACCACGATAGAGGGTAAGCGCGCGTGACCACTGGTCCATGAGATCCTTGGTGACGCCGGTTGCTTGGCCCTTGCCCAGCAACTCGTAGATGTGGACCGGCTCGTTCTTACCCTTGACCTTCACCAGGTCCATCTCGCGCACATGGATGTGGTTGCGGGCGAGCTCGTGGGTGGACTGACTGATGATGATGTTGGTGCCGTACTCTTTGTTGATGCCCTCGAGGCGCGAGCCGAGGTTCACGGTGTCGCCCATGGCGGTGTAGTTGAAGTAGTTCGGCGTGCCCATGTTGCCGACGACCATCGGGCCCGAGTTCAAGCCGATGCCGATGTCGATGGTGTGGGTCATGCCTTCGGCGGCCCACTGCTTACGGAGGTTGCCGAGCTCGATCATCATGTCGACCGAGACGTGGCAGGCGCGGATGGCGTGGTCGCTCTGATCGATGGGCGCGTTGAAGAAGGCCATGATGGCGTCGCCGATGTATTTGTCGAGCGTGCCGTCGTACTTGAAGATCAAGTCGGTCATCGGCGTGAGGTAGGTGTTGAGCACGTGCACCAGCTGCTCGGGGGCGAGCTTCTCCGACAGCGTCGTGAAGCCGCGGACGTCGCTGAAGAAGACGGTGCACTCGCGGCGCTCGCCGCCCAGCTTCAGGCGCGACGGGTCCTTGATGACCATGTCGACGACGGTCTTGTTCAAGTAGTGCTGGAAGGCGCGGCGGATCTGGCGCTTCTCACGGCCCTCGGTGAGGAACTTGTAGATGATGATCGCGACCGCGGTGAGCGTCGCTTGCAACGTCGGCAAGACGTTGAGGATCCAGTAGCCCTTGGCGAACACGAAGTTCACGTCGATGGCGTAGAGGGCGGCGCCGAAGAGGAACGTGCCCGCGATGGTCGCCCAAGCAGGGAGGCGCGCGAAGCCGATGCCCATCAGGATGCCCATCAGGATGAAGCCGATCATCTCGAAGACGACGATGAAGTCCTGGCGCACCAGGAAGCGGCCGTCGATGACGTTCTGCACCGCCGAGGCGTGGATGTAGACGCCAGGCGTCGCGGCGGAGAACGGCGTGACTCGCCAGTCGTAGGTGCCGATGGCGGTGGTGCCGACGAGGACGACCTTGTCCTTGAATGATTCCGCTTTGGCGGTGCCATCGAGGATGTCGGCGACCGAGATGGTCGGGATGTACTGCTTGGGATCGCCGTAGTAGTCGACGATCATCTCGCCGCGCTCGGTGGTGGGGACCTGCACGCCGCCGATGTTGAAGTGATCGATGGTGAGCGCCGGCCACAAGCCTTCGATGGGGTACGGCGTCTCGTTGAGGTACTTGGAGACGCTGGCGAGGGCCAGGCCGGGGTAGAACGCGTTGTCGTAGAGCGCGACCAGCGGGACTTTGCGGGCAACGCCATCGCGGTCAGGCGTGATGTTGAAGTTGCCGAAGCTCTTGGCGGGGTCGGCGATCTTCGGGAGCACGGCGCGCACGCCCAAGGCGCGCTCGTTGATGCGGAACTTGGCCCAGTCCGTGTAGGTCGGCTCGATGACCAAGCCGTACGGCGCTTCCTTCTCGACGAAGAGCGAAGGGATGGCGACGCGCTTCAAGTACGACGCGCCTTCCTTCATGGCCACCGGGTCGACGCTCGCGAGCTCCTCGTGGCTCTTCAAGAAGAAGTAGCCGAGGACCGTCTGCGGCGAGCGGCCGATGGCGCGGGCCAGCGCCTCGTCGGGCGAGAGATCGGAGATCTCGCGGTTCATGAGCTCGTAGAACTTGCCGGAGCGGTCGTTCCAGTCGCTCGCGAGCTCACGGGCGCGGCCAAGGTTCCTCGACGACTTCTCGTTCTGCGCCTTCAAGCGCTGCAAGGCGAGCAGGGCGCCCGCGGGCGGCGGCGCCTTGCCTTCACGGTCCTTGAGCTTCGCTTCGAGCTCCGCGATGGTGGACTTGAGCTCGGCCTGGGCAGCGCTGGTGGTGCGCAGCTCGTCGAGCATCTCTTTCGAGAGCTGCGATGACGGAGAGAGGGCGCGCTCGTCGTACGCCGTGAGGAAGCGGCGCACGCTCTGATACGACGAGTTGCGATCCTCGTCGCCGAACACGATATCGAAGCCGACGACCTTGGCGCCGCCCTGCGTGAGCTTGTCAACGAGATCCGCGATGATGCGGCGGTTCCACGGCCACAGACCGTGGCGCTCGACGCTCTTCTCGTCGATGGCCGCGACCACGACCTTGGGCTCGCCGACGTCCGGTTTGCCGCGCGCGTTGAACTTCAAGTCGAGCGACTTGAGATCGAGCAGGCGCATGAACCCACTCTGCGAAAGCGGACCGCTGCGAAACAAGTTCTGCTCGATGCAGAAGTGCAGGAGGCAGAACGCGAAGGCGATGGTGAGAGCGATACGGAGGGGGGTGACGCGCCGTAGGAAGCTCGGGATTTTCACGGCCTTAACTTACACGCAGATGGACCGCGAAGCGATAAATCACATCGGCGCGAAGCTGGGCTTGCGCAGGAGGCGGTCGAGCTGCTGCGAGAGCAGGCTCACGTCGTTCGACTTGATGATGTAGCCGTCGGCGCCGCTCTTGGCCGCGAGCTGCTGCAGCTCGTCTTCGGGCATCGAGGAGTAGAGGGCGACCAGGACGTCTTTCGTCTGCGGGCTCTCCTTGAGCATCCGGCAGACCAGGTCGCCGTTGAGGGCGGGCATGTTCACGTCGAGGAGGACCAGCCGCGGTTGGTTTTTGCGGACGAAGGCCTGGATGCCCAGCGAGGCGTTGTAGGTGACGACCTCGAAGCCCAGCGGCCCCAACGCCTCACGTGCCCATTCGAGGGCCACGAGGCTGTCGTCCACCAGCACAATCTTCGTTCCCATGATTCTCCCGCCCTCAAGGCTAGTGGCTAACACGCGTACTTTCAAGACGCCACTTGCCTACGTACGCACACACGACCGCTCCGGGCAACTCGGGCAAAAGTCGCCTTTAGCGTCCCATGATTCTACCCGAAGTTTGGGGGCTTAGCCGCTGTCTTGCACGCTCTTTGTTGCTTCTACAGAGCTCGACGATGAACGAGTCGTTGATCCAGAAGGTCTCGCTCGATCCTTCCGACCGCTCGCGCAGACGTTGATTGACGCGCGGATCCGAGGCGGCCTGCTCCGCGCGGGCGTACTCGCGCACTGCTTCGTCGTACTGACCGGCCTGGTGCAGGGTGAGCGCCAGCTCGTAGCGCGCGAAGGTGAAGCCTGGCTCGAGGAAGAGGGCACGCCGCAGCGCCACACGGGCGGACTCGACGTCGCCCAGCGCGAGGTAGATCCAGCCCGCGTAGAAATAGAGCTCGAAGGCGAGCGGATCGGCGGCGATGGCGTCGTCGAGCGCGGCGCAGGCTTCCTCGAAGCGCTTCTCGTTGAAGAGCAGCATGCCCAGGGCGCGCGCCACGCGGGGATGATCGGGGAGCTGCCCGTGGAGCTCGCTCAAGCGGCCGATCGCCATCTCGCGGGCGCCACCACTGGCGGCGGTGAGGAGCTTCTCGACCTCGTAGCTCGTGGCGTCGAGCTCCTCGGCCTGTGGACGCTTTCGCGGACTGATCTTGTTCGCCGGGGGCTCGGCGGTCACGGGCTTCTTGACGCCAGCCGCTGGCGTCTTCTCGTTGGTGAACCGCGCCGGCGCCGGGCCCTGCGACTCCAGGCGGTGCTTTTGCATCTCGGCGTTCCAGAGGCCGTGGAGAAAGCCATAGGCCTTGCCGAAGCGCGCGGGTGAGAGGCGCCGGTCGTAGGTCGCGGGATTCTCGGCGCCGCCCAGGAAGAGCGCGGCGTCCCGCGCCATGACATTGCAAAACTTGTCGAGGATGCGCGCGGCGCCTTGGCCGCTGAAGTAGATGAGGACGTTGGCGCAGATGATGATGTGCCACGAGCCGGGGTCGGGGAACGGATCGGCCGACAGGTTCAGGTGCTCGAAGCTGATACGCTCGCGGAGCTCGTCGCGCACCGTGAGCGCATGATCATCGACGCTCACGTAGCGGCGGACGTTGGCGGGCAGGCGCCCGAGGCGGCCATGGGCGTAGCGGCCGGCACGCGCGGTGTCGAGCGCGTTGGTGTTGATGTCGGTGGCGAGCAGCTTGATGCGGCGCTTGGCGAACCAGCCGGCATCGGCGAGCGCCATCGTGAGGGTGTACGGCTCCTCGCCGGTCGAGCAGCCGGCGCTCCAGATGTTGAGCCCGCGCGCTGGATGGAGCTGCGCGTGCAGGGCCGGCACCAAGGTGTTCACGATGGCGGACACCATCTCCGGATAGCGGTAGAACGAGGTCTTGCCGACGGTGACCAGGTTCACCAGCGTCTGCATCTCGGCGGTGGCGACGTTCTTCTCGATGCCGTCGACGTAGGCGTCGGGCGACGGGTAGCCCAAGGTCTCGGCGCGGGCGCGTAGCACGCCGCCGACGCGCAGGACGTTGTTGTGGTTCAGCCGGATGCCGGTGCGCGCCTCGAGGATGTTGGCGAAGCGCTCGGCGAAGGAGGTCACACGCGCACCTTGTCGCGGACGCCCAACCACTCGCAGATCGTCGCGGGCATCTCGTGCGGGGCCTGCTGCACGCCGACGGCCCCGACCTCGAAGGCGACGCGCGGCATGCCGTAGACCAGGCTCGACGCTTCGTCTTGGCCGATGGTGAGCGCGCCGGCGCGGCGCATGGCGAGGAGGCCGTCGGCGCCATCGCTGCCCATGCCGGTGAGGATGCAGCCCAAGGCGGCGCGGCCATAGACGCGCGCCACCGACCACAGGAAGTAGTCGAGCGACGGGCTGTAGATCGAATCGGGGAGGTTGTCGAAGATGCGCACGCGGCCGCGGCTCAGCACTTCGAGGTGCTTGCGCCCTGGCGCGACGTAGATGCTCCCGGGCTCGAAGCTGCTTTGGTCGAGCAGCTCGACGACGGGGACGCGCAGCACTTGCCCCAGGAAGCCCGCGAACGACGCTCCCATGTGACGGCCGAGGTGGAGCGCGATGACGATGGGGACGGGGAGGGGGAACGCCGGCGCCAGCCCTTCGAGCAAGGTGCGCACGGCCTTCGGACCACCGGCGGAGGCGACGATGGCGAGTATCTCGATGTTGGCCGCGCCGCTGCCCGCTGTCTGCTGTGGCGGACGAACGGCTGGACGCGTGACCGCCGGCGTGAACGGCCGCTCGAGCTTCTCGGCGCGCTCCTGGACGCGGAGACGCTCGGTGCGCTGCTTGATGCGGTCGAGCACGTGGGGGATCACCGGCGAGCGCGCGATGAAGCGGAGCTGACGCTGGATGCGCTTGCGCCACTCCTTGTCGTTCAAGTCGGAGAGCTCGGGCTTCTCGATGACGTCCATCGCGCCCAGGGTGAGGGCGTGGAAGGCGTCCTTGCGCCACTTGGGCCGCAAGGTGGCGGTCAGCATGATCATCGGCGTCGGCTGCTCCGCCATGACGGACTTGACGACCTCGAAGCCGTCCATGTCGGGGAGGCCGATGTCGCAGGTGACGAGATCGGGCTTCAAGGCCTTGACCTTCTCGATGCCCTCCTTGCCGGTGCCGACGGCGGCGACGACCTCGAGGTGACGGTCTTCCTGGAAGAGGTCGACGAGAGCTTCGCGCTGGATCGGCGAGTCCTCGATCACCACCAAGCGGATGGGCTTCTCGTTGGGGCTGGCGGTGCTGGTCATCGGATCACGTGTCCAATCGTCGCCACGAGGGTGTCGGCCGCGAAGCTCGACTTCACCAGGTAGGCATCGGCGCCGGCGTCCAAGGCCATGCGTTTGGTTTCGGGGGTGTCGAGGGTCGACATGACGACGATGGGCAGGTTCTTCAGGCGCGGATCCTTGCGGACCTGGGCGCAGAGCTTGAAGCCGTCCATGCGCGGCATCTGCAAGTCGGTGAGCAAGAGGTCGTAGCGGTCGGCCTGCAGGCGCTCGAAGGCCTCGACGCCGTCCGAGGCCTCGACGACGACGAAGCCACGCGAGCGCAGCACGCCGGCGGCGTACTCACGGGTGATGATCGAGTCCTCGGCGTAGAGGATGCGGCGCTCGCTGCCGTCGCCCCGGGTTTCACCGCCGAGGCCGCGCGTCCGCTTGGTGTCGTGGAGCGAGCGCAGCAGATCTGGCGCATGCAAGATGAGCACGACATCGCCGTTCTCCATGAGCGTCACGCCGCTCACCATGTTGGCGCGGCCCACGTAGGCGCCGAACGGCCGCGCGACGATCTCGCGCTCGCCGATGAGGTTGTCGACGACGAAGCCCGCCATCTCCTCGCCGGAGCGCAGCACGACGACGCCGACCTTGTTGACGAAGATGTCCTTGATGCCGGTGAGGCCGAGCGCCTCGCGGAGGCGGACGAGCGGCAGGAGCTTGCCGCGGAAGCTCGTGGTCTCGCGGCCCTCGATGGTGCGGATCTCGCGGACCGGCAAGCGGTAGACCTCGACGACGGCGGCGTTCGGCACCGCGAAGGTCTGGTCGGCGGTCTCGAGGAAGAGGGCGCGCGTCAGCGACAGCGACACCGGCACCTGCAGCACGAACTTGCTGCCCACGCCTTGAATGGTCTCGAGGGTGACGGTGCCGCCCATGCGGTCGATGACGCTCGAGACGACGTCGAGGCCGACGCCGCGGCCGGCAAGCTCGGTGGTGGTAGCGGCGGTCGACAGTCCGCTGGTGAAGACGAGCCGGGCCAGCTCCTCTGGGTTCAAGCGCGCGGCGTGCTCCTCGTCGATGGTGCCCATGGCGATGGCGCGGCGGCGGACGCGGTCGATGTCGATGCCGCGGCCGTCGTCGGAGAACTCGATGCGGATGAGCTCGCCGTCCTGACGGGCATGGATGCTGACGAGACCTTCCTCGCGCTTGCCGGCCCGGCGGCGCTCCTCGGGGGACTCGATGCCGTGCACGACGCTATTGCGGAGCAGGTGCAGGCAGGGCTCGCCGATCTCGTCGAGGACGCGCTGGTCGATGCCGAGCTCTTCGCCGCTGGTCTCGACGCGGATGCGCTTGCCTTCTTGCCGGGCGGCGTTGCGGACGAACGAAGGGTAGCCCGCGAAGACGCTGCGCAGCGCTTGCAGCCGGGCCTCGCGCATGTGCTCGGAGAGCTCGGAGAACGAGAGGTCGAGGCGGAAGTGATGCTCGCGGAGCTCGCGCAGCTCGGTGGTGATGCGCGCGGGGAGGGTCGCGAGCTTCTCCAAGGCGGCGGCGCGCTCGGAGGGGTCCTGGCGCTCCTTGTCGTCCGCCGTGGCGCGCAAGAGCTCGCGCAGATCGTCCGCCATGGCGGTGATGCTGCTCAGATACTGGCGGTTGCGCACCAAGGAGCCCGAGAGGTTCGAGACCTCGTCGGTCATGTCGTCGAGCAAGTCGGTCGACACGTGCATGGTGCGGCCGGTCTGACCAGGGAGCTTGGCTCTGGCGTGCTCGGCGACCGCCTCTTCCGCCTCGCTCTTGGGCTCGTGCTTGGCTTTGGTGTCGATGGGAGAGGCGAGGGCGAAGTCGTCGTCGCCCAGGTCGAGGCCGTCCTCTCCGCGAACGGACGTAGGCTGCGTGGGAGTCGGGTCCTCCGTGGGCTCTTCGTCGCCGGCCAGCACGTTGTCGCGCAGGCGCTTCACCACCGTGTCGATCTCGGGATCGCTGACCGTCACGCCTTCGCCGCGCGCCTGGACGCAGGTGAAGATGGTGTCGATGGCTTCGTAGAGCAGCTGTTCGGTGAGCTCGGTGATCTGCCGCGCGCGGTGGTGGCTGAAGAGCATGTCTTCGCTGGCGTGCGTCACGCGCTCGATCTCGGGGAGGCCGAGGAGGCGCGCTTCACCCTTGATGGTGTGCAGATCGCGGCCGATGCGCTTCACCACCTCGTTGACGTCGGCGGCGCTGCGTAGAGTCGAGAGCACCTCGCCCATCTGCGTGAGGCGCTCGCTCGCCGTCGCGAGGAAGCGCCCGATGAGCGCCGCGACGCTCATGCCGCCTGGCTCTTCGCTAAAGCGGACAGGTCGACGAGCAGCACCAGCTCACCGTCGAGCTCCATGGTGCCTACCCACCACGCGGGCGCGCCGTACTTCTCGAGCACCGGCGACAGTGGTTGGACGTCGGCGAGGGTGAGGCTCCGCGTGCCCAGGGCGCCGTCGATGCCGAAGGTGACGCCGCCGTCCTCCGCGCCGAGCTCCACGATGCGGCGCTTGCTGGCATCGATCGCGGGGAGCGGATCACCGACCCGCAGGAAGGTGCCGAGGTCGATGGGCGCGTCGCCGTTGCGTGGCGGGCGGATGGCGCGCACCGACAGGGCGTCGACGCCGACGGTCCAGGCGCCACATCGCATCAAGAGGACTCCGACGATGGTGTCTCGCATCAACCCCGCCGAACGCGGCTGTTCTCGAGGAGAACACGTGCGTCGAGCACCGACATGATACCTTCGTCACCGTTGATCTGCCCGGTGACGAACGCGAGCTCGCCCGCGAGGTGCGCGAGTGGTGGCTCGACGGCCGACAGGCGGACCTGCACGAGGCCGACGATCTCGGTGACCGGGACCGCCGCTTCGAGCTGATCATGCTGCAGGACGACCAGGCGCTTGGGGGAGTCCTCGCTCTCGGTGCCGGAGAACGCGGCGAGGTCGAGGACGGCGGTGATCTTACCGTGGCGGTTGAAGACACCCCGGACGTGGCTCGGCATGTGCGGGACGCGGGTCACGGTGGTGGGGGAGAGGACCTCGGCGACCTGGCCGATTGGGATGGCGTAGCGACGATCGTGGAGGCGCACGCACAGATATTCGGCTTCGGGCTCGACGTTCTCGGCGATCGCCTGGTCGCCCAGGGCTTTTTTGACCGCCAGGGCCTCGTTCAGGCCCATCGCCGTGCTTTTAGGCTCGTCGCCGCCAGAAGGCCGCCTCGGGTCCATATCCAGGCGGTACCACAGGTTCAGGCATGGTATGCACTTTTTGACGCCAGCGCGTGACGCAATGGCAGATGTTTCCAAGCATCCCCGTCGGCTTTTCAGCGATAAGGTAAGAGAATGGCTGGGTTGCGCCCTATTGCTGGCGCAGAGGTGAAGTAGCAGATGGCTGACTCTCCAATGCCGATTAGCCCCGTTGGTTCGTATGTGCCCACGCCACAGCCTGGGGACATTCAACCAGGTGCTGCCTACGTTGGCCCAGACCCCAGCACCCAGAGCTTCCCGACGGCGGATGACCGCATCCTGCCGCCGCTGCAAGTCGACCAGAGCGAGCTCGACGCCACACAGCGCCGCATGCAGGCGCTGCGCGACCAAGGGGTCACCGGCAGCGACCCGGTGCAGAGCACCAACTTCTTCCACAAGGCGCTCGAGATCTTCGACTTCGTCATCCGCTTCTTCCCGGGCATCGGGCAGATCTACAGCCTGTTCTCGGCGATCGTCGCCGTCGGCCGGTTGGCCTATGCGCTCTTGAGTGGGCAAAACCGCGAGCAGATCGACTGGACCAAGGAGCTCGCGCGAATAGCGGGCAACCTCATGGGCGTCGCGTTCCCGTTCGCCGGCGCGCTCATGCACGGCGTGCTCAACTACTGGTTCGACGCGATGAGTGAGACGCGCCAGGGCGTGCAGATCGCCGGTGGTCTCAACTACATGCTGCCCGAGGAGTACGGCTTCGGTCCGTACCGCCGCGGTGTGGTGCGCGACACGCTCGACGGCGCGCGCGGCCTGGTGAGCGGTGTCTTCACGCCCGCGCAGCAGCCCTATGTCGACCCGTACTCGAACGCCGCTCTCGTGCCGCAGCCGGGCATCAGCCCTGCCGCGACTCCCCAAGGTCCGGTGCCGCAGCAAGACCAAGCCCCGGTCTTTGCGCCCGCAGCACGGCGCCGCAGCGCCTAGGCATTTGATTCGGTGACCCAGCCGCAGTTGCCGCCGCAGCCGAGCGCCGAAGAGGTACGGGCGCAGGCCAACCAGTTCATGCAGATGCTGCGCGACCTCAAGGCGGACGGAACGCCCGAGGCCACGCGGCTGCGCTCGGCGCTCATCGAGACCGTCGAGAAGTACGACAACAGCCCCGACGGCCGCGCCGAGCTCGTGGCGCGCTTGCTCGGCATCGAGTCCGGTATCGCGGAGCTGCTGATGCGCACCGTCGAGGCCCTGCGCGACCGCCTCTACAAGGAAGGCAAGCGGATTGGCGCCTCGTCGCAAGCCGGCAAATCGATCCGCGCCATGAGTCGCGCGCTCGACACCATGGCCGATGCGCTGCAGCAGATGGTCGACGCTGTCGCTATGGCGGACAACGATCTCCGCAAGCGGGCGGTCGAACGGCTGGACGAAGCCAAGAAGCAGCTGCAGGCCGTGGGCATGAGGTAGCGGCAATGGCGCCGCACGCCGAACGGCCGTTGGGGGCCATCGCAGCGCCGCTCGCTTGGATCTTCGGCGCCGTGGCGCACACGCGGCGCTTTGCTTACGATAGCGGACTACTCAAGGCGCGCGACGCGGGCGTGCTCACGATCTCCGTGGGCGGCATCGAGGCTGGCGGCAGCGGCAAGACGCCGGTCGCGGGTTGGGTGCTCGGGGCGTGCCGCGAGCTCGGCATGAAGCCAGGGCTGCTGACGCGTGGCTACGGCCGTGCGACGCGCGGGCTGGTGATCGTGCCGGCGGGCGGGGAGGCCAAGCCGGCCGAGGTCGGTGACGAGCCCGCGATGCTGGCGCGTGAGGTCGATGTGCCGGTGGCGGCGTCGGAGCTGCGCTATCCGGGCGCTCTCGCGCTGCGCGAGCAGGGGTGCGACGCGGTGGTGCTCGATGATGGTTTCAGTCACCGCAAGCTGCATCGGGATCTCGACATCGTGGTGCTGCGCGGCGAAGCGCCGGTGGGGAACGGCTATCTGCTGCCGGCGGGGACGCTGCGCGAATCACCGGCCGGTTTGCGGCGCGCCCAAGTGGTCTGGGCGCACAGCCGGACCGGCGGCCGCGACGAGGAGCTGCTGCGGCGCCTCGCGGGAGAGTCGCTCCTGGTGCTGAGCGAGGATGGTCCGGTCGCCGTGGCGGATCTCGCGGGAAATCCCGTCGAGCTCGCCGGGAAGAGGGTGGTCGCGGCCAGCGGAATCGCCCGGCCGGCCAGTTTCGTTGCGACCTTGGAAAGATCCGACGCGGTGGTCGTAGACCGAGTGGGTTTTCCGGATCACGTTCGCTACACTCCAAAGGACATGGAGGATCTGACCCGGCGTGTGGCCGAACACGGGGCGCAAGCCCTGATCGTGACCGCGAAAGACGCGGTGAAGCTCGAGACGTCGGGGCTCGACGTGCCGGTGTGGGTGACCCGCGTGAGCTTGAGGGTGGTGCGCGGCGAAGCGGAGCTGCGCGAGCGTTTGCGCCAGGCGCGCGAGAGGCGGCTGGCATGAGGCTCGTCATCCTCTTGTTGATCTTGCCGTTCGCCGTTCCTGGCGAGGTCCGTGCCGCTCCGCCAAAGCAGACGGATGGGCAAGGCCCGGTCCAGCCCTCGGGGTACGTGCACCTGGTGCAACCTAGCGACCGGCTGCCGCAGCTCGCGCGCTTCTACGGCGTCACCGAGCAGGCCCTGCGCGCCGTGAACGCGGAGCTCTTCGCGTACAACGAGGCGCAGACGGGGCATCGGATGATCATCAACGAGCCCATCCTCTTGCCGATGGGCTGCGTCATCCCGCGCAACGCTGCTTGGGCGCGCCGCGCCGAGAACCTGCAGAAGGCCGCCGAGCCCACGGTCATCACCACGCCCGACACGCCGGCGTCGCAGGACGGCCTGCGCTCGGGGAGCGGCTGGGCGCAACAGACCTCCTATGGCCGAAAGACGAAGCTCCCGGCGTTCAAGCCGGCGGCGCCGTCCTCGGTCCCGCCGGTCGCGGGCCAGCAGCGCCGCGATGCATCGACGGCGCCGCTCGCCTATGGCGTCACGACCTCGGAGCTGCCGAGCCCGAAGAGCACGGTGGGCTCCGTCGCGAACCGCCATGTCCGCTTGAGCAGCGTCTTCGGCGCGCGCTGGGGGCGCCACCACAAGGGCATCGACATCCCCATGGACGAGAACACGCCGATCGCCGCGGCGTATGACGGCGTCGTCGAGCGCGTCGAGCATGACCTCTTCGGCTACGGCAACTACGTGGTCATCAACCACGGCCGGGTCGAGACGCGTTATGCGCACTTGAACCGCATCCTGGTGCAGGTGGGCCAGCAAGTGACGGGCGGCAAGTCGATCGTCGGCCTCTGCGGCAGCACCGGCCACTCGACCGGCTCACATTTGCACTACGAGCTGCGCATCGACGGCCAAGCCGTGGACCCCGTGAGCAACGACCTCCCCGGCGTCCAACGCATGCTCGCCGGCAGCGCCGCCGCCGCCGGCCGCGACGACTTGCGCACCGGCAACAACATCGGCTCGTTGAACTACACCTTCGAAGGCGACAAACGTTGGCAACTCCACGGCGGCTGGTAACGCCGCACTTGGGGGCGTGAGCTGCGTTCTCCGCGTGGAGATAGTGCCCCAGCCGACGAAGGCTTCGAGGCCTTCGCCTGGGGAAGTGAGCACCGACGAAGTCGCGGCGATCTCGCGACATAGGCCGCCAAGCCCCCGGCGAGGATCGAGGCCCCAAAAAGCCGCTTTCGCAAGCGCAGGGAGGGCGACAACGCTCCGGTATTAAGTCGGGAGAGCCCGCCCACCCCCGACCGAAGCCGCCTCGAAACGCAACGCGGCGCCGGACGAAGCTGCCACGTCACCTGAGGTTTGGGTTCCCCGTCGTTTTTTGCGGGGAACTCGACATGGGCCGCCGAGCCGCTAGGCGAGGAACAAGGCCCAAAAAAAAGGACGGCCGCACCCACCATGAGAACGGCCGTCCGATACTAAGCGAACCCCACTGGACCTACCACGAGCCGCCATTCAATTGTAATCAAGCCCAGCGAAGTTCAAGACTAGTATCGGCGTGCTCACCCAAGTGTTTCGCGAAAAAATACTGGTCGTATTAACGGCTTGGAAACACTGACGAATCGTCAGTGCTTTTTTCGGCGGGTCGTGTGCTTTGCGCAGGCATCGGCGTTCAGGATTCGTGGCGCGCGGCAGTCGGCGTACGGGGAATCAAGGCGTACCGGAAGGGCTAGGCGCGCCGCCCGTGTGTGCTTGTTGAAGTGCTTATGGTGCGCCGAGCCTATTTTTCAGCCGTGACGATCGAATCCTCTTTGGTGTGAGATTCGCTGGCTCTCCGGGATGCGTTACACTACGCGCCGTGAACGATCCGGAGACCATCGACCGCTACGAGATACGTGGCATCCTTGGTCACGGCGCGATGGGTAACGTGTATCGCGCGTGGGATCCGAAGCTTCATCGCGAAGTGGCGATGAAGGTCGTGGCCCAAACGCTGTCGCGCGACGCCAAGGGCCGCCAGCGTTTTCACAGAGAGGCGCGCGCCATTGCTGCGTTGCGTCACTCGAACATCGTCGAGATCTACGACTACTCCGGCGTCGAGTCCGAGCACCTCTACCTCGTCATGGAGAAGCTCGAGGGCGACGATCTGTTCAACATCATGAACAGCAAGGGGATGATGCCCGAGCCCGCGGCCGCCGCGGTGGGGCACGAGCTCTGCGCCGCGCTGCAGGTGGCGCACGAGGCCGGCGTCATCCACCGCGACTTGAAGCCCGAGAACGTCTTCATGGACGGGCAGGGGCGTGTCGTTTTAACGGACTTCGGCGTCGTCAAGGCGATCCGCGAAGACAGCGCCGTCGACGGCTGGCAGGCGGACACCGACGTCATCGGCACGCCGGGCTTCATGGCCCCCGAGCTGATGATGAACCGCGCGCTCGGCCCCCGCACCGACATCTTCGCGCTCGGCGCGCTGCTCTACAACATCGCCACCGGCGAGCTGCCCTACGAAGGCGACAGCCCGGTCGAGATGTTCCGCAACGTCGTCTCCGGCAAGATCCGCGACCCGCGCCAGTACAACCCGGGGCTCTCGCAGGAGTTCGTCGATCTGCTCGGCGAGTGTCTGCAAGCAAAGCCCAAGAAGCGCTTCCGCTCGGTCGAGATGGTGCGCGAGCGCCTGAAGCTCGTGCTCGAGCACAACGGCGTCTCCGACCTCCGCGACGATCTCCGCGACTACATGCGCGACCCGAAGGCCTACGCGCAGCTCGCCCGCCGCCGCGTCGTCTCGTATCTGACCGCGCGCCTCAAGGTCGCCATCAAGGACCACGACGAACAGTCCGCCATAGCGTTGCGCGCGCGCTTGCTCGAGGTCGACCCGGAGAACGACGAAGTCCACGCCATCAGCGGCGTCACCTCGCCGCAGATGAAGGCCATCCGCAACAACACCGAGATGCTCTCACGCGGTCAGAACCGCGCCGGGGGTTGGCTCTACGCGGTGGTCGGCGTCTTGGCGGGCCTCGCCGTGCTCCTCGCCGGCTATCTCGTCTTCCAGCCACGCCCGCTCACCGAGAACAAGAAGCCCGATCAGACCACTAAAACGCACACCAGGCCCGACGACGAGGATGAGGACGACGGCCCTCAAAAGCCCGATCAGCCGCAGGTCGGCAGCAAGCAGCCAGGCGAGAAGCTCGAGCCCGGCAACATCGACATCCTCATTCGCGGCGGCAGAGGCGTCTTGACCGTCGACGGCAAGAAGTACGGCAAGGTCACCAGGAAGTCGCTCAAGCTCACCCCCGGCAAGCACGTCATCGAGATCAAAGGCTCGGGCAAGCGCCTCAAACAAACTGTCGATGTCTCCACGGCCGGCGCCACCCTCACCGTCGACATCAGCCGCGGCCGCATCACCCGCGAGTAGCCGGGTGGCGTGCTGCCAATGGCTTGATTGGGCGGAGCGCCAGCGCGCCTGGCGGGCCGTCGCGATCAAGGCGGGCGCAAACCGCTCTAATTCTCGAAGCGCACTCGGCTCATGGCCTCGTAGCTGATGGTGTACGTCGATTCGCCGGCGCCGCCTTCGAGGTCCACGGTGTTGGAGCGCTCGACGCGGATGGTGTCGTCGCCGACGCGCAGGAGCTCGCGGGGGACTTCGACCTTGCCTTTGTCCTTGTTGGTCTCGCCGCGGTAGTCGGAGCCGTCGAGGCGGATGGAGACGTCGTCGGCGCGGATGCCGTCCTTGACCGTCCAATTGACCTCGAGCGGGCTGTCGCCGAGCTTGATGATGGTGCCGTCGAAGGGCGTGTTGATGAAGTGCTCGCCCGGGCCTTCGAGCTTGGCGTCGAGGTTGTCGCCGCCGCGCTCGACCTTGAGCTCGAGCTTTCGGCGGTAACCGCCGGGGATGTTGGTGCGATAGAAGTTGCCGTCTTCAGTGAGCGGGAAGACCGCCTCGGTCTCCTCGTCACGCAGGGTGACGGTCGCGCCTTGCACGAACGCGCCTCGCTGGTTGACCGAGACGCGGCCCACCATGTTGGCGTTGCCGACCGCGAAGCTGACGCGGGCCTCGACCTCGAGGGTGTCCGTGCCGCCGCCACCGCTCGTGTAACCACCGCAGGCCGCTATCGCGGACGCAGCCGCGATCAAACCGAAGCGCGCCGCTCTCATGTGTACCAGATGATGCCGGCGCCGATGACGATGGCGTTGTTGTCGCTGGCGTTGAAGACGATCCAGTGCTGCAGATCGGCGAAGATGTGGAGCGCCGTGTCGCGCGTGAAGATGAGCTCGAAGCCCGGCTGCACGTGGAACATGCCGATGTCGTTGTGCGGGAGGAACGTGTTCATGTTGCTGCCGGTCGTGCCGTCACAGAACGAGATGCCTCCTAAGCACGAGTCGTCGGCCGCGCTCGTGAACGAGAACAAGTGCATGAACGACAGGCTCGATTGCACATAAGGCCTGAAGCGGTCCGTGAAGATGTAATAGCGGACACCGATCGCGCCTTGCACCGCGAGCAGCGTCCCCAGCGCGTCCGCCGCCGCGGCGTCGAACTGCTCGGAGATGTCGCCGGTCTCGGATCCGCCATAGCGCATGAAGCCGACGTTGACGCGGCCGACGAACCACCAGTGGTCCTCGGACATCTTCACCGTGGTCTCGCCACCGATGCGCAGGCCGTTCGCGAGGCGGGTGGGGCGCTGGTCGACCGGCTTCACCTCGCCTTGGGGCGTCAGCAATGACGGCTTGCTGATGAGCCAGCCGCCGATGTCGAGGCCGAATGCATTGTTCTTGTATTGCGCCAGAGCTTCTCGGGGCGTGAGGAAAGCCGCGGCACACAAAAGGGTGGGGATGGCGGCGAGCGCCACACGAGACCACAATCCACGCATGGGGACTGGCTAAACGGTTCGCAGCACGCTGTCAAATGAGCCAGCCGCACCGGCATCACATTATGTAAGACACCTGTAGGATCGCCTGGTGGTATAGCCCACTGATTTGACAGCACTTCTACGCCCGCCTACAACTTTGGCGAGCCATGAGAACCCCCAGCATGCACTCCTGGACGAGACCGATTCGCCTCCTTGGCATCACCGTGGTCCTGGTGATGCCCGCCGCCTGCTCGTTCTGCGTGCCGTGGAAGCCGTCGCCGCAGGCCATCGAGAACAATACGTTCTGCGCCCAATACGTGCAGCAGGGGCTCCTCGACCAAGCCGAGGCGCGCTGCGACATCGCTATCGAGTACACCGGTGGCAAGTACGCCGAGCCGTGGAACCTGAAGGGGCAGATCGCGGCGTCCCGCGGTCACTACGATCTCGCCGTCGAGTACTTCAAGCGCGCCATCTCGCGCCGCAACGACTTCGCCGAAGCGCACAACAACCTGGGCGTCATCTTCTTGAAGCGCCGCGAGACCGGCGCGGCCATGGACGAGTTCAAGCAGGCCATCGAGTACGATCCGGGCTACCAGACCGCCCGCCGTAACTACGGCAACGCGCTGCTCAACGAAGGCGAGCCCGAGAAGGCCAAGCCCGAGTTCTTGAAGTGCATCGAGCTCGATCCTGGCTTCTGTGATTGCCGCATGGGGCTGGGCGTCATCGCGCTCGGCGCCGGCAACTTCGACGAGGCGCAAGGTCACTTCGCCAAGATGATCGAGATCTGTCCCAATGACGCAATGGGCTATTACAACCTCTGCTACACCTACCTACGTAAGCAGCTCTGCTCGGATGCCGTCACTGCCTGCGTCGCCGCCGTCGCCATCGACCGCGAGTGCATCGAGTGCAAGAAGAACCTGACCGAAGGCTACGAGTGCTTGGCTCTCCAGGGTGGCGCGGTCAGCAAGTACATGGATGAAATCGCTAAGAATCCTGGCGATCCCGAGCCCCACTTCCGTCTTGGCACGGTCTTCGAAGAGCAGAAGCTCTACGACAACGCAGGTGATGAATTCCTCTACGCAATTCGCCTGAGCGAGGGTAAACACAAGCTAGCGCACTACAGAGCTGCGCGTACCTTCGATCAACTGGCACGCAGTGAGCAGGTGATCGAAATGTGCCAGCGATTCGTCGACTTGTTACGCGGCGAAGAGCTGTCCGAACAGCGAGACTGGTGTGTCAACCGCGTCAAACAACTTCAGTTCCAGTGATGGCGCGTCGGACGCTTCCGAATCTGACGACTCCCATTGGGCCGGTCAGGGCTCGGGGGCGGGGCGAAAAAGCTCACACGTGATCCGACTCAACGCCGTCATCGAGGTCGAAGGACAAGCACCGCGCGCCTTGGCGCACGAGTCGACGGCGCAGACCATCATCCTCGGCCGCGACGGCTCGGCCGACTTCCAGATCCCGCTCTCGACCATCTCGCGCCAGCACGCCCGCATCGTCGAGTCGGACGGCGTGTACGTCATCGAAGACCTGGGCTCGACCCACGGCACCATCATCAACGGCCGCAAGCTGTCGAAGGGCGAGAAGAAGGTCCTCAAGGACGGCGACATCATCGAGCTCACCAAGGCCAAGGTGAAGGTCTCGATCGAGACCGAGAAGCTCATCGAGGCCGTCGCTGGCGAGGGCACCAAGGCGATCGCCGCGCGCGCGGTGCAAGGCATCCTCGGCCGTCTCGGCGAGGCGCGCAGCGAGGGCCCGTACTTCCGCGTCTTGAACGGCGCCGACGAAGGCACGCGCTTCACCATGCAGGGCAACTTCACCGAGTGGAACTTCGGCCGCTCGAAGGACTGCGAGTTCGTCCTCAACGATCCGAACGTCTCGCGCCGCCACGCCCGCGTGAAGAAGGACTGGAGCGGCTTCATCATCGAGGACCTGGGCTCCAAGAACGGCGTCCTCGTCAACGACCAGCTCGTGAAGAAGTCGCGCCGCTTGAAGGACCGCGACGAGGTGACCATCGGGCCCGTCAAAGCGGTCTACATCGATCCCGACGCCGACCTGCTGCGGGCGCTCGAGGACGTGCCGGGCTTCAAGGTCGAAGAGCCCATCGAGCCCGAGGCGAACGCCGGTGACGCATCCATCATGGGCGCGCCCGATGACGGCTCCCCCGGTCACATGGACAACCCGGGGACGGAAGGCGCGCTACCGCCGCCGCCCATGCCGGGCGAGGGAACGCTCGATCATCAGCGCGCCGACAGCGACGAGAACGAGCTCGCGCACGCCGACATCGATCCTGATCTGCTCAACGAGAAGCAGAGCAAGCTCCCGATGGAGTGGATCGTCATCGGCTTGGTGACGCTGCTCATCGTCGCGAGCGTCGTGTTGATCCTTGCTATTCTGACTTGATCTCGTTGTCCGTTTTGGCGGACGTGAGCTTCAGCATCTCGATGTGCCCTGGTATCGCCGCGAGGCGTTGCTCGTAGGTTGCGTGCGCGGCGCAAGCCCATGTGGGCAGTCCAGCGAGTGCAGTCGGTCCACCGATGACGCCGAGAAGGAAGGCGAAGAAGCTGAAGGGCTCGCCGCCGGCCATCGCGAGCGACGTCACGGCACCGGCGAGCGCGGTCGCGGCCGCAGGAATGCCCACGCCCGCGAGGATGAGGGGGCGCACCGCGTGCTTCATTCCCTCACGTACGGCTTCGAAGCGCTGGAACTCGCTGGGCTTCAAGACCTTGTACGCGTCGCGGACGGTGAGGCGCGCCCCGCCTTGGATGACATTGGAGAAGTCGAGGCGCTCGTGCAGCGCGGTGGCGAGCTCAGGATCGTACTTCGCGATCTTGCTCACCTGCATCATGCCGGGCTGGCGCGCGACCACTGGCCGGGAGGACACGGCGGCGGGGAGTTGCGGCTCTGGCGCTACTGCTGAGAGCGCAACCGACGCTTGGTGAACAGGGGTGACGGTGATCGGAGGCTCGAGCGCGAAGTTAGCCATGCGCTCGCCAATATCGACGTGTCGAGCGCGGAGTTTCGGGCTTCCGATTGCCCGCCTGGCATAAGCGCTGCGTCGCTATTGCCGGGGACCGCCCACGAGAGCCGACGTCCCCGGTCTAGCGTGTGTTTTAAGCGACGGGGTTGAACTTGATCGCGGGGCGGATCATGACGAGCGCGCCCTTGCCACCCGGCACCGAGCCGTGGAGGAGGACGACGTTCTGCTCGGGGCGAACTTCCGCGATGCGGACGTTCTGCGTGGTGATGTTGTCATCACCCATGTGACCCGGCATGCGGCGGCCCTTGATGACGCGACCCGGCCACTTACGGCAACCGATCGAGCCACCGTGGCGGAAGTACTCGTGCGTACCGTGCGACGAGTTGAAGCCCGCGAACTTGTAGCGGCGCACGACGCCCTGGAAGCCCTTGCCCTTGGTGCGGCCAGCGACGTCGACCAGGTCGCCGGTCTTCCACTCGACGTCCTTGAGCGAGATCTCGGCGCCGACTTCGAACTTCGACAGCGTCTCTTCGCTGACGCGCATTTCCTTCACGAAGCGGCGGGCCTTGTCGTTGCCGCCCAGCGCCTTGACGACGCCCTTTTCGGGGCTCGAGAGCAGGCGCTCGGGCTTGGCGCCGAAGCCGACTTGCAGCGCGGTGTAACCGTCAGTGCGGCCGTTCTTGTTGGTGGCCTTGGTGCGCTTGTTCATGACGAGGTTCGGGCCGAGCTCGATGACGGTGACACCGATCGCGGTGCCTTCCGAGTCGAACACTTGCGTCATCCCGAGCTTGCGACCAATCAGACCTAGCTTGCGCTCTTTCATCACTGACTCCTGGGACGCGCGACCCACCCGCGGGTGGACGGTTGGTCCCTAATTTATGGGAGGCGCCAAATACGGGAGCGCCCGTGGTTTGTCAATCGTGCGCGTCAGTCCAAGGCCTTCGCCGGGAACGCGGTCTCGGGCGGGGCGACGGCGAGGAGCTTCGCGACCGTGTGGGTGAAGGTCGAGAAGGGGAGCTGCTCGTCGATGACCCGGCCGGCGCTCACCAGGTTGGGGGCGCGGACGAGGAACGGCACGGTGAGATCATAGGTGTAGGGCATGCCGTGGGTCGCGCCCGAGCCGTCGCCGAAGCCAGCCCCCTTGGCGAGGACGACCATGATGTCACCCGAGGACTTGGGCGGGTAAGCGTTGCAGATGAGCGCGTCGAGGCCCTCGCCGGTGGGGCAGGTGGCGGGCAGCGTCTGGACGTCGTAGGCGCCGGCGACGCCGGCCTGGGCCTTCAAGGCCGCGATGAGGGCGGGCACCAGGCGCTCGCGCACGCCGTCGGCTCGGCCGTTGGGGGTCAGCGCGACGAACGCGCCGACGAAGCCGTGCAGCCAATCACCCGGCCCGAGCAGGGTCTCGGCGGTCTTCAAGAGCTCGCGGGCGAAGGCGTCGCGCGAAAGACGCTTCAAGTCCTTGCAGGGGCGGTCCCACGGGTCCGCTTTCGTGGACTTGCACTCCGGCCGCATCGGCTGAACCTCGGGGATGGGCTCGACGCCGTGGTCGGCGGAGAGCGCGACCGACCAGCCGTCGGCGCCGTAGCGTTGGTCCAGGCCCTCGAAGAGACGCTTTAGCGTACCGTCGAGGCGCAATAGCTCGTCCCAGGCCTCCCAGGCGTCGGGGCCGAACGCGTGGCCGATGATGTCGTTCGCCGAGAGCGACAGCGAGAGGAGGGTCGGCTGATCGGGTTTGCGCTCGGCGTCGAGGGCGGCGAGCGCGAGATCGACGAGCATGGCGTCGGACTGGGGCGAGAGGCGCAGCGCCGAGCCCAAGGGTGCTTGCTTGATGAGGTCGTGCGGGAAGACGCGCATGTCGGGTTCCTCGCCGTTTTGATCGTCCGGCGTGAGCACGTGCTTCGCGAGCCACTCGGGGTCGAGCGGCGTCCACGGCTGGGACAGGCGCTCGGGGATGGTGCGCGACACGTCGACGACCCAGCGCGGGAGCAGCTCACCGTAGTAGGTCGAGGTCACGAGCTCGGCGGTCTCGATGTCGAGCCACACCGCGAGGTCCGGTGATTTGCCGACTGGCAGGATGGCGCCGCGGTCCTTGAGCGACAGGCCGAGCACGAGGCCGTTCGGATATTGCTTCTTGAACATGTCCGCGACGCCCTCGACGCGCAGCACCTTGGGCGACGCCCCGGCGCGCGCCGACACGCCCCGGCCCGACACCAAACGGGTATCGTCGTCCATCATCGTGGACACCACGCGGCCACCGAGCAGCGCCTCGTTCGACATCACGCCAGTCCGCGCTGGCGGAGCACCCGTGTAGAGCGCCGCGTGGCCGCACGCGGTCTCGGTCGCGGCATGCGCGTAGCGAATGGCGCGCACGTACGTGCCCTCGCGCAGCAGTCGCGCGAACCCACCATCGGCGGGCAACGTCGGCAAGCGCTCGCTCGCGATCCACGCGGCGAACTGGTCGACGACGATGGTCACGACCACGGGCGCCTTGGCGTCCTTGCGCGGCGCGGTTTCGGTTCGCGTGCTCGAGCACGCCATCAAGACAATGATTGGGAGGGAGAGGTACTTCACGGCCGCGCCGTCTAGCGCAACCAGCGAGCTAGCGACAACCCACGAGCGCGTGATGTCTTCGCGTCGAAGCGGCGCGCTCCCGTCACAGGAACAATTCGGTCTCGAACTGAATGAGCCCGTCCGCGCCCACGAGGCTTGCCGGGGGATTCTCGAACGGCGCGGCTTCGCGAATGACGTCGAGCGCGGTGCCGTCGATCGCATCGACGCCGCTCGACGCGGTGAGCCACGTGCCGCGGAGCTCTCCGGTCGGGTCGAGGACGATGTGCGCGATGACGAAGTGGCGGCGCGAGGAGGGTGTGGGGCGGTAAGCTCGAACGATGCCCGCTGGCGGCCAGCGTGTGCCGATGCGCCGCTCGACACGTGACAAGAAGGACTCGCAGCTCTCCTCGAATGCGAGGTCCGGTTGTTTGGGCTCGTTGCGGTAGCTGAGCAAACCGACGAAGTGGCCGTTCGCGTCGAAGAGCACATCCGGTGGTGGGTCGTTCGACCCGGCGCCGCGTAGCGCTTTCATGACGAGCTCATCGAAGAGCGGACTGCCGCTGCTCCGCAGCAGAGTCGCGTCGACGACCGCGCCGTCGATGCGAAGAGTGAAGCGCACCTGCATGAGCTCGTGCGGCGGCTCCTTGACGTCGCGGATCTTCGGATCCGCCGCTATCACGGTCATCATTCGCTGGTAGAAGCGCTTCAGGTAACCGTCGACCTCGCGCTCGACCTCCTTCTGCTCGCTCTCGCCGTTGGTCCACACGTGCGCGAGGCGCGGCTCGTCGGAGCGTTGCTCGAAGCCGCACGTGAGCGCGTAGTCGAACGTCATGTGGCCGTCGGCGCCGAGCGCGCCGCGAGGTGGATCGCCGAGGGGAGCGGCGGCGTGAAACGCGCGGATCGCTTCTTCATCCAGGAAGTCGAGGCCGCTCGAGGCCTTGACCGCGATGGTCGCGATGTTGCCCGCTTCGTCGATGGTGACGCGAAGGACGGTCGTGCGAGCGGCCTTGCCGAAGATCAGCCCGGCCGGGTCGCGGCGACGAAGCTCGTGGATGGGGTTCCAGTGCTCATGAACGCTTTGACGTACACGATTCCAGAACGGGCAGTGGTCGCCGGTGCACGGCGGCGCGTCCATGCTGACCAGCTGGGGCTGCGTCAACGGTAACAGGGGCCGGGCACGCGGCCTTTCCGACACAGGCGCGGCGCAGGCAATCGAGACGAGCAGCGGGGCCAACGCGACGTGCTTCACCCCCACCGTCTTAGCGGATTCGCCTAGAAGCGTCCAACACCGCCGCTGTCGCGGAACTCGAGGGTGAAGCCGAACTGGAAGGTGATGTTGCCGTTGCCGTCGGCGAGCGCGGGGGGAGGGTTCATGAAGGGCTCGGCGCGGCGGAAGGCGTTGACCGCTTCGGCGTCGAGGAAGTCGAGGCCCGAGGAGCGCATGACGACGGCGTCCTTGAGCTTGCCGTCCTTGGCCAAGGTGATCTGCAGCATCGTCGTGCGGGTGATCTGGCCGTAGACGTTGCCACTCGGATCGCGGCGGCGGATCTCGACGACCGGGTTCCACTGCTGCGAGACGCCTTTCTTCATGCGGTTGAAGAAGCCGGCGTAGACGAACTCGCGCGACTTGAGGAACGTGCCTTCGCCTTCTTGCTCGTCGATGGCGTCGGGCGCGGGGGCGCCGGCGACGCGCGACAGCTGGCCCATGGTGGGCACGAGGTCGGCGACGGCGCGGCCGAGCTTGGGAGCGCGGCCAGGCTCTTGCTGCGCCTCTTGGCCTTCTTGACCGGGCGCGATGCGTAGCTTGGTGCCGTTGCCAGCGACCTCCTCCTTGTGCTCGCGGTTCTTCATGGTGCCCAAGCGCGGGTCCAAGGCCAGGGCCAAGCGGTCTTGCTCGGCGACCTTCGGGAACTCGAGCTGCGGCGCCTGCGCGGCCTTGGCGTCTTGCTTCTTCTTGGTCTTGGTTTGGTCGGACTTGTTGGCGTCGGGGCCGATCTCGATGACGTTCGGGTTGCCGCCGACCTGCGGTGAGCTCACGCCCTCGCTCTTGCGCGCGACGGTGAGCTCGTTCATGGCGTTGCCGTAATCCTGGCGTTGATTGCGGCTGACGGTCTCCTTCTCGACGTTGGTGTTGTGCTCGGAGAGGTACTTCGCGTCCTTGGGCGGCGTGTTGTCCGGCGTCGGCGGGATGTCGACGATTTGTCCCTTCAAATCCTTTGGTACCGGTGGTTCGTCAGGCTTCTTCTCGGCGAGCTTCTCGCGCTCCTTCTCCTTCTCGCGCTCGATCTGCTCCTTCGACTTCACGCTCGGCCGCGCGATGCGCCCGTCGCTGGTCATGGGCACCATGCGGACCTTGGTGACCTTCTTTTCGCCGGGGTGCGACGGGCCGCTGAACAGGTGGATGACGATGGGCGCAAGGAGGAGATGCAGCGCCAATGCCACGAGCAACGCCGCTGGCAATGGCACCGGCGATTTGTCGAACCTGCGCTGGCGTTCCCGGTCGCCCACCGTTTTGCCTCGTAGCTCTTCTTGAAGACGCTAGCGACCGCCTTCGAGGTCGTCAAGCAGCGGCCCAGAGCCGCCATGAAGGATTCTACCGCTTAATATGGAGCCGGCCAGGGCCTCAGAGCAGGGTCCCGCTGAGAATCAGTGACGCCGCCGTGAAGTAGATGGCGAGGCCACTTACGTCGACGAGCGTGGCGACCGCGGGGGCCGAGGCGCTCGCCGGGTCCAAACCGGCGCGCTTGAGCAGCAGCGGCAGCATCGAGCCCGCCAGGGTGCCGAAGAGCACGACGGCGACCAGGCTGATGGCGACGACGCAAGCGATGAGCACGTAGTGTGGGCCGTAGGCCGGCGTGAGGTGCGAGGCGACGATGATGCGCACGAAGCCGATGGCTCCAAGCATGGCGCCGAGCGCGAGCCCCGACGCGATCTCGCGCTTCATGACGCGCCACCACTGCGACATGCCGACCTCGCCCAGCGCCATGGCGCGGATGACCAGCGTCGACGCCTGCGAGCCGGAGTTGCCGCCGCTCGAGATGATGAGCGGGATGAACAGCGACAGCACCACGGCCTTGGCGATGGCGTGCTCGAAGTAGCCGAGCGTCGTCGCGGTCAGCATCTCGCCCATGAAGAGCACGCACAGCCAGACGCCGCGCTTCTTGAGCATCGTCCAGAGATCGATGGTGAGGTACGGCTCGTCGAGAGCTTCGGTACCACCGAGCTTCTGGATGTCTTCGGTGGCCTCTTCCTGGACGACGTCGACGATGTCGTCGACGGTGACGATACCCTTGAGGCGGTTCTCGGCGTCGACGACGGGGATGGCGAGGAGCTGGTGCTGATCGAACAGGCGGCTGACCTGCTCCTGATCCATGTCCTCGGGGACGGTGACCATCTCGGTCTGCATGACGTCGCGGACGCGGGCGCCGGCGGGGGCGACGAACAAGTCGCCGAGCGACACGACGCCGATGAGCCGCTGTCCGTCATCGAGGACATAGGCGTAGTAGACCGTCGCGAGGTTGTCGCGGGCCTGGCGGCGCAGGTAGCTGATCGCCTCTTCCATGCCGAGGTCGCCGCGCACGGTGGCGTAGCGCGGGCTCATGAGGCCACCGGCTTGATCCTCGGCGTAGGCGAGCAGCACACCGACCTCGCGGCGGGTACGCGCGTCGAGAGCCGCGAGGGCGGTGTCACGCTCCTCGGGCGGCAGCGACTGCACGACGTCGACGGCGTCGTCGGGAGCGAGGAGGCGCAGCCAGGCGCGGCGCTCGTGGGGCTGCAGCGTTTGCAGCATGGTCGCCTGCTCATGCGCGTTCAGCGTGACGAACAGATCCTCGGCGCTGTCCGGCGGCAGCAACTTGAGCGCTTCGATGCGCTCGTCCGGCGAGAGGGCCGGCCAAGCGTCACGCACCTCGTCGAGGTCGAGCGCCGTGTTGAGCGCGGCGTCAGCCGCTGGTGGTTCGATCGGAGTCATGGCTGTGCGCGGCGCGTGTCTAAAACGGAGCGCCGAGGATGCCAAGACGAAAGGAAGCCAACGGCGAAGAAACCCACGCGGCAGGCATGGTTGCCGCGTGGGCTTCGTCACCTCCGTAAGGGCGTGATGAAAGAGGGTGCTGTCGGCGTCGGGATCGCCGCATGATCCCGACGCCGCAGCTCACCATGCAGGCCGTCGGTAACTCGGCCTGGAACGGGGTCCAGAGCCCGCTCGCCTCCTAGTGAAGCAGCGAGCATGCCAAGCGGGCCGATGCGCGGAGATGCCCTCAGAACGCCGTTGTGGGGCAGGGCGCGGGAGAATCTCCACGCTTACATTGTGGTGCATCGTCCACGGTTGCGGATGTTGGCCCACATCACACTCGATCGTGCCCCAGCAAAAGCGTGGTGGAGTTGAGGTTCTGCTTGACAGTTTGACGAGGCAATCGTTAGAAGGCGCGCTCCAAATTTAGGGTCTGTAAAGAATGCCTACAATCAATCAGCTGGTGCGCAAGCGCCGCGACGAGAAGTTGACCAAGAACAAGACGCCAGCCATGGAAGGCTGCCCGCAAAAGCGTGGCGTCTGCGTTCGCGTCTACACCTCGACCCCGAAGAAGCCGAACTCGGCGCTTCGTAAGGTTGCGCGTGTGCGTTTGACCAACGGCTTCGAGGTGACCTCCTACATCCCCGGCGTGGGTCACAACCTGCAAGAGCACTCGGTCGTTCTGATTCGTGGTGGCCGCGTCAAGGACCTCCCGGGCGTCCGCTATCACATCATCCGTGGCACCTTGGACGCAACTGGCGTCGAGGGTCGTCGTCAGGGTCGTTCCAAGTACGGCGCTAAGCGCCCGCAGTAAGGTAGAGATCAATGGCTCGTCGTCGCGAAATCCCGAAGCGCCGTATCATCCCGGACCCCAAGTTCGGAGACCGTCTCGTTGCCAAGTTCGCCAACGTCCTCATGTTCGGCGGCAAGAAGAGCACGAGCGAAACCATCGTCTACGATGCGTTCAACACCCTGGCCGAGCGTGGTGGTGGCGAAGAGCCCCTCAAGGTCTTCAAGAAGGCCTTGGACAACGTGAAGCCGATGGTCGAGGTCAAGAGCCGCCGCGTCGGTGGCGCGACCTACCAGGTTCCGGTCGAAGTCCGCCCGGAGCGCCGCACCGCCTTGGCGATGCGCTGGCTGATCACCTACTCGCGTGACCGTGGTGAGCGCACCATGGCCGAGCGTCTCGCCAACGAGATCCTCGACGCCGCCAACAACCGTGGTGCCGCCGTGAAGAAGAAGGAAGACACCCACAAGATGGCCGACGCCAACAAGGCGTTCGCGCACTATCGCTGGTAGTCGTCCTCCGTTGACCTGCGGGTCGACGCAAAGTACGCAAAAGCGGCCGGCACCCCCGGCCGTTTTTTTTGCCTGAATCGACAGCAGTACCCCGGCGTTCAAACACGAAGGTGGTGACATGACCATTCAGATGCGCGTCCTCTCCCTTGCTGCGTGTGTCGTTGCGACTGCTTCCGTCGCGTGTGATGGCTCGACGGGCAGTCGTGGCCCCGAGGGCCTGCAAGGACCTGCCGGACCTCAAGGGCCGCCAGGCGAGGCGAGCGACGGCGGGGCGCGGGCCCGCTTGTATGGCAACGGCAGTGACGGCGCTCTGGTCGTGGCCGCTGGCGAGACTGTCTTCATTCCGCTCGAGAGCAGCGGCCAGTACACCTCGATCACCATCGCCACTGGCGGGACACTCGCCGTCGGCAGCGGCATGCTGCTGCGGGTCACGGGGGACGTCGACAACGACGGCACGATCCGCGTCGCGCAGGCAGCGCTCTCGGGTGTCCGCCGTTACGGATCGCAGATGGTGGATCTCGCGCCCGCGACGGCGCCCGCTCACCCGGGCATCGCGCTTGGCAGCGCCGAGTTTGGATCGGTCGATATGACGGCCACCTTTGTCGCTTATGGCGGACAAGGTGGTGATGGCATCGGCCGTAACGCGCGTTGGCTGACGCACCTGTTGCCGTATGGCGGCGGCGGTGGCGCGGGCTCCTGGCCGTTCCTCTCGAATCGCACCGAATCTGGCGGCGGGTCTTTCCATCTGCGCAGCGGCGGTGAGATCCGCAACGCGGGCACGATCAGCGCCATCGGTGCATCTGGTCGGGCGACCTTCGAGGGCGGTTGCGGGAGCGGCGGTGGTGGTGGCGGCGTCGTGTTGCTCGCGGCCGCGACGCGCATCGACAACGGTGGTGGCGTCGTCGCGGTCTACGGCGGCGTCGGAGCGAGCTCCGACGGCGACCAGTGTGGTGCAGGCGGTGGCGGTGGTGGTGGCTTCGTCCATCTCATCGCGCCGTCGATCGAGCCTGGCGACGTGCAGGTGCAAGGTGGCGCGGCTGGCGCTGAAGGTGCTTACGGCACGCTCCGCTGGATTGGCGGCAGCGGCGGCGGTGGCTCCGCCGGGAGCGGCGGCCGCGGGACAGGGCGCATTGGCGCCGAGGTCACCACGGCGTCCGGCGGCAGTGCGGGGCTCTCCTTCGAGATCGTGGCGGACCCGGCTACCGTCCTCTGAATCCGCTAACGCGGAGTCCGTTCGAGACGAACGTCGATGACTTGGCGTGGGTTGCGGCCGGTGAGCTCGACGCTCGCCGGTACGTAGCCGGGCGCCTCGATGAACACCGAGGGTTGCGTGGAGCCGGTGCTGAACGCCGCCGTGCCTTGGTCGCTGATGTGCAGTGACGAGGTGATGGTGGTGCGGCCGGTGATGTAACGCACGACGAGCCCGCTCACGAAGCTGCCGTTGCTGTCGGTGACGCGCGCCGTCCACTCGGTGAGACGCTCGCCTTCGACGGAGATCTCGACCACGTCGCGTGACGGCACGTCGGCCTCGGTGGGCGTGATGGTCATCTGGTGCGGGCGGTTGCCGATGAGATCAACGCGATAGCGGCCGGTGGGGAGCTCTTCGACATCGAAGGTGCCGTCGCCGGCGCAGTGCAGAGGGTAGAGGGCCGACTCGCCGAGTCGTGCCGCGCCGATGCCGTCGCACATGCGCTGCTGCATGGGGAAGGCGTCGTGTGTCTTGGCGTCGACGAAGCGGCCTTTCAACGTGCCGGTCGCGAGCACGAAGTTGGCTTCGATATCGCGCGGCTCCTCGATGGCCACCGTGCCGAGCAGGCGCTCACGTCCGTCGCGCAGCACGGTCAGGCGGTAGCCGGCGTGCGCGGGGATGTCGTTGACCACGTAGCGTCCAACGCCGTCGGTGGTGGTCTCCGCGGGGAAGGTCTCGTGCTCGCGCTTTGCCCAGCCCATGGTGTTGGCGATGAGGAGCCGAGCGTTGGCGACTGGCGCATCGTTCGCGTCGCTGACGCGGCCGTGCAGGCGCGCGGTCTCCATGGCGAGGAAGAAATCCTTCACGAGCTCGGCGACGTGTGTTTTAGCGGTCACCCAGCGCACGGGCTCGGAGCCGCGGCTGTCCGGATAGCTCTCGAGCTCCACCGGCGGCGTGCCCGTGACGACACGGACCATGGGGCGCTCGCCCAAGGGAATGAAGATCTCGTAGGCGCCGCGCTCATCGGTGAGCGTCGAGGCTTCCCCGCTCTTCACCACGACACCAGGGACAGGAGCGCGCTCGCTGCCGCGATACACGTGACCGGTCACGCGCAGGATGCCGCTCAGCGTGATCTTCACGTGCTCGCTCGCGCCCTCGGCCACGCGCAGATCCGGCAACATGGCGCTGCCGAAGCGCGGATGGGACGCGCTCAACGTGAACGGCGTGTCCTCCGGCACGCTCTTCAACACGAAGGCGCCCTTGGCGTCGCTCTTGGTGCCGCCGCCCTGGCTGAGCGCGATCTCCGCGCCCTCGACAGGCTCGTCGCGCCAGTCGACGACCAGACCGGTGAGGCCCGCGCCGGCCGAGAGCGGGAACACCACGTACGGGTCGTCCGTTGGAGCGGACAACACGACGGCTTGCCGCGACGGCGCATAGCCGGCGGCGCGCACCGTGATCTCCCAGGTGCCCGCCGCGATGCCTTCGACCAAGAACTGACCCTCGGCGTTGCTCACGTCCTTCGCGATGCCGCTTCCTGGGCTCGCGGCGGGGGCGAGCCGCAGGCCAAAGCTGGTGATGGGGCGCCCGGAGCCCGCGTCGAAGACCTCACCCGCGACGCGGAAGCGAACGGCTCCGCGGCTCTCGTCCCAGTAGCCACCGGTCGCGGGCGCCGCCGACGCCTCGGCTCCGCCGGCGAGACCACCGCCACGCACCACGATGCCCGCGACGGTTGGGGCATTTGCGTCGGGAGAAGGAGGCAGTTGCCCATCGGCGGCGGTTCCCGCACGGCCGCGCTCGGCGGCGGTCCGATTGGCGTCGACGATGTCCTTGACCACCCGTCCGCCGAGCAACGCGAGCACGATCAGCGCGATGGCGAGCGACCCCCAGAGGGCGCGGTTCGATTTCATGATCGCGGAGGTTTATCGAATGTCTGGCCGGTTGCGCAAAGCGTGTCGAAGGGCGTAAGAACCGCGCCCATGCCTCGCGACACAGCCCTCGAAAAGACCCGAAACATCGGGATCATGGCGCACATCGACGCCGGTAAGACGACGACCACCGAGCGCATCCTTTATTACACGGGCGTCACCCACAAGATCGGCGAGGTGCACGACGGCGCCGCGACGATGGACTGGATGGAGCAGGAGCAAGAGCGCGGCATCACCATCACGTCCGCCGCGACGACCTGCTACTGGCACGAGCACCGCATCAACATCATCGACACGCCCGGCCACGTCGACTTCACCATCGAGGTCGAGCGCTCGCTGCGCGTCCTCGACGGCGCGGTCACCGTCTTCGACGCGGTGAGCGGGGTCGAGCCGCAGACCGAGACCGTCTGGCGCCAAGCCGACAAGTACCGCGTCCCGCGCATCTGCTTCATCAACAAGATGGACCGCATCGGCGCGAACTTCGAAGGCACGGTCGGCGAGATCCGCGAGCGCCTGGGCGCGAACCCGGTGCGCATCCAGCTGCCCATCGGCGCCGAGGACAAGTTCCAGGGCGTCATCGATCTCATCAACATGAACGCCATCGTCTGGAGCGGCGAGGAGCTCGGCGCGAAGTTCACCGTCGTGCCGATCCCCGCGGAGCTGGCCGACGAGGCGGCGCTCGCCCGCGAAGAGCTGCTCGACGCGGCGACCCAGCACGACGACGCGCTCATGGAGGCGGTCCTCGAGGGCAAGGAGCTCGAGCCCAAGATGATCATCGCGGCCTTGCGCAAGGGCTGCTTGAAGATGGAGCTCACGCCGGTCCTCTGCGGCGCCGCCTTCAAGAACAAGGGCGTGCAGCCGATGCTCGACGCGGTGGTCTTCTATTTGCCGTCGCCGATCGACATCCCGCCGGTCCGCGGCGTCGACCCCAAGGGCAACGAGGTCGTGCGCGAGACCCGTGACGACGAGAAGTTCGCGGGCTTGGCGTTCAAGATCATGACCGACCCGTTCGTCGGTCAGCTCACGTACATCCGTGTCTACTCGGGCATCCTCAAGTCCGGCGACATGGTGCTCAACGTCACCAAGAACAAGAAGGAGCGCATCGGCCGCCTCCTGCTCATGCACGCCAACAAGCGTGAGGAGATCAAAGAGGTCCACTGCGGCAACATCGCCGCGGCGGTGGGCTTGAAGACCTGCACCACCGGCGACTCGCTCGCGCCCGAGCAAGCGCCGGTGCTGCTCGAGGCCATGGAGTTCCCGAACCCGGTCATTCAGATCGCCATCGAGCCGAAGAGCGTCGCCGACGAAGAGAAGCTCGGGCAGTCGCTGCAGAAGTTCGCGACCGAGGATCCGTCGTTCCGCGTGCACACCGATCCGGAGACCGGCCAGACCATCATCAGCGGCATGGGCGAGCTCCACCTCGAGATCATCGTCGATCGCATGCGCCGCGAGTTCAAGGTCGAGGCCAACGTCGGCAAGCCGCAGGTCGCGTACCGCGAGACCATCACCGGCACCGCCGAGGCGCGCGGCCAGTACATCCGCCAAAGCGGAGGCAAGGGTCAGTACGGCGACGTCACCATCAGGCTCGAGCCCTTGCCCGCGGGCAGCGGCTTCAAGTTCGTCGACGCCATCACCGGCGGCAAGATCCCCAAGGAGTTCATCAAGCCGGCGGCGCAGGGCATCGAAGAGTCGCTGTCGCGCGGTATCCTCGCGGGCTACCCGGTGGTCGACGTGCAAGCGACGCTCATCGACGGCAGCTTCCACGACGTCGACTCGAACGAGATGGCGTTCAAGATCGCGGGCTCGATGGCGTTCCGCGACGCCGCCGAAGCCGCCAAGCCGGTCATCCTGGAGCCCATCATGGCCACCGAGGTCGTCACCCCCGAACAGTTCATGGGCGACGTCGTCGGCGACATCAACCGCCGCCGTGGCCGCATCCGCGATCTCGGACAGCGCGGCAACGCCAAGGTGATCACCGCCTTCGTGCCGCTCGCCGAGATGTTCGGCTACTCGACCGACCTGCGCTCGGCCACGCAAGGCCGCGCCTCGTACACCATGCAGTTCGATCACTACGAGCCGGTGCCGACCAACGTCGGCGAGGTCATCAAGGCGCGCGGCCGCTAGAAGCCATCCCGGCACTCCCGCGACTTGAAAGGGTCTTTCCGCGGGATAGCGCTGCTCAAGCTTTCCCTCGCTCCGTCGATAGGTTGGGGTGGCTGCGCAGACAGGGACAGTCGAGCTAGGTGTGGGTGAGCTCCGGGCCCTCATCGAGCTCGAGCGCTGTGTGGGCGCATTGGTGCGTGACAAGGCGGTCCCGGTGCAGCCGTATCCCGCCATCGTCACGAAGCTCGTGAAGCTCCTGCGTGATCCCGACTATCGGATGGACGCGCTGGTGCAGCTCATCGCCAAAGATCAAGGCGTCGCCGCGTCGGTGCTGCGTTATGCCAACGCCGCGTCGTGGGGCGCGGGGGGCCGCGTCGGCACGCTCCCGGCCGCGATCATGCGGCTCGGCTCGGCGGCGATACAGCGCATCGTCCTAGCGACGACTCTTGGCGCCGAGAACAAGCTGGGCGGACCGCTCATCGCTCTGCGCCGCCGCGTTTGGCGCGACAGCGTGCTCGCTGCTTATCTCGCGGAGAGCTTGGCGCGGAGTAGGGGGCTCGACCCGGACGAGACGTTCATCGCCGGCCTGCTGCACGACATCGGCAAGCTCGCGGCGGTCAGCGCCTTCGAGCTCGCCATCGAGCGCATCGGTTCGCCGGTCCTCGACATGGAGACATGGTGGTCGGTCATCGAGCGCCATCACGTCGAGATGGGCGTGGCGCTCGCGGGGCATTGGCATCTGCCGAAGTCCCTCATGTCCGTCATCGCGAACCATCACACGCGCTCGAACGAGGGTGCACGAGGCTCGGTGATGGGGCTCATCCAGGCCGTCGACATGGTCGTCGAGCTCGCCGAATATCATCCGTCGCTGTCACTCGATCTCCTCCTGGACACGCCACTGACGGCTCCCGAGCGCTTGGCGGTGATGGATCTCTTGCCTGGTCTTGCGAGCCAGGTCGCGGCGCTCGAAAACCCGGGCGGCAACGTGAAGCCGAGCTTGGTGTCGGTCCCGGACGTGGCGATCAGCGCGCCGTTTCGCCGCGTCAACGTCGAGGCCAAGGTCGTGAGCCCCAAGGTCGACCCGCTGACCTTCACGCACATCGGCCCGCTCGGCATCATCGCCGTCGCTCCACAACCGCTCGTCGCGGGACAGCTCCACCAGCTACACATCCAGCCGGCCGAAGGCGAGCCGCTCGATCTCTGGGCGACCCCGTACGCCATCACGGACGCCGCGGTGCCGCACGTGCACCTGCTCAAGCCGTTCGTGGTCGATGGCGCGACCCACGCCCGCTATCTCACCTGGGTGAAGCACGGCCCTTAGCCCCCCTTTAGCCCAGGTCACCTGATGTGACCTCGGGTTGGGTAAAGTCTGGGCGCGGCTCACACGTCAGCTCTACCCTCCCGCGTCATCTCCAGACCCCCACCCGAGTATCCCATCGTCTACCGGCAACATGAGCCTCGAGCACTGGGTCGGCGAAGCGAATGATCATCTCGAGTACCTCGGCGAAGCGCGCAGGCAGGGCCTCCTCGAGCTTCTGCTTACGACGCCACAGCGCCCAACGCGATTGACCGAGCGCGGCGAAACCGTCGAGCACAGCCGCGAGTGGCGCAGGGTCGACTTTGCGAAAACGCGACACCTCGACGATGGCTCGCCGCAAGTCATCATCAGCCACCGCATGGCGGAGTGCGAGCAGGTAGACGTCGGCGAAGTGGATTTGGTGGGGCGTGCCGAAGTCAGAGGAGGATCTCCAGCGTCTCGCGCAGTTGACGCTCTGTGCGCGGGAAGGACTTGGCAAGCGCAAGGAGAGAGGCGGGCTGCGCGCCGCGTTTTCTCAGCCAACGGCGCAGCGCTTCCCGGCCAAGCTCCGCTCCCTCGTACGAGCGCATGCGAAAGGCGTCGATGATGCAGCGCTCAGGGTTGTAGATGCCGATACGCATGCCTGTGCTGAGCGGGATCTCATGGCGGCCGAGGGCGAACGTCTCGGTGTCGAAGCGGTGCCAGGTGACGGGCGCTCTCGTTGGATGCGGTCGTGCGGTGCGCGGGATGGCGATGTCGAGCGCAGCGGTGATCTCGTCTGACAGGCCGTGTCTGGCGAGTGCCGTGGTCAGGCACAACGTCGCGGCTGGTGCTCTCATGGCGATCTCGATGAGGTCGAGATCCACGTTCTTGACGTCACGCTGGCTGTACAGGCCGTGACTTAGCCTCTCGATGCGCCCCTCGTTGCACATGCGGTAGAGCGCGCGCTTCGAGAGACCCAAGGCGCGCGCCTGCGCGTACGTGAAGGCTAGGGGCAACGTCTTTTTCATCGGTTCGGCCATGAGCTGCTTCGGGGAGCGAGAAATATCGTAGCCACATATGTGTCTATTGGCAACAGATCGTCCCGCTTCGCGCGGTTAAGCAAGGCCATAGTGGGAGGGAGGGAACCCCCTCGGAGGGCAGGGAGGACGTGACTCTGGACCGTGGAGGAAGGCCGCTGGCGTCAAGTGAGCCGCGGCAGCGGACCCGGAGCGACTTCTTCATCGACGTTGTCGTAGTCGCCGAACGTGTTCACCGGCGAGTTGAACGCGTTCAACATGCTGACCGCGAGCTGGTGCAAGCCTGGACGGTCACGGTTGCGCCACGAGTCCGTGGGGTTCTGCGTGTCGAGGGCGAGGCTCAAGTGGCGGTCCATCGCGACGCCTCCGAAGTTGCCGGCGATGTTCAGCGTGAGGTTGCCCGCGGCATGACCGCCGCCGTTACCGAACTCGCCGAACCAGACGATCATCGTGTTGTCCAAAGCGGAGCGCTCGCCCTCGTCGATCTCCGAGAGGCCCTTCATCATGCGCGCCACGATGGACGCCTTCCATGCGCCGACGGCCGTGAAGGTGTCAGCGGTCTCGCCGCGCTCGCCGGCGTCGCTGTAGAGGTGCCACGCGCCGTGGTAGTTGGCGCCGCCGCGCTCGAAGGTGCTGGCGAGGCCCGGTTGATTCAAGAAGGCGAGCTGGTCCGCGCCGGGCTCACTGAACGTGTAGGTGCCGACATCGGCTCTACCGCAGGCGAGCGCGTGCACCATGAGATCGGCGTGCGTTTCAGCGTACCGTTGATAGTTGTAGCTGCCGACGTTACCGAGCGTCGGCGGCGTGCCGCACGTCGGGGGGAGCGAGCCCGGGTCGACGGGTTGGACCGCGAGCCCCGACTCGATGGTGCGGATCTTGTCGGCGTGGACGTCGAGGCGCTGCCGGTCCTCGGCGGCGACGCGGCTGCGCAGGCGATTGAACTGCTCGAGCACACCGTCGAGGACGCTCTTGCGGCGGAGCGCCAGCACGTCGACCGTGGGCTCCTCGGGGTCGGTCGGCGTCTGCGTGCCGAAGAGGGCGTCGTAGACTTTCTGCGGCCGGTTCTGCAGCGAGATGGGATCTTCGGCGCCGGCCCAAAAGAGATGGGAGTCGGTGACGTCGTTGCCCGGCTCGTCGGGGACGCGCAGGTCGAGACGTCGCGGCGTGGCGCCGTCCGCGATCAGCCGGCCAATCACGTGGTCGACGGACGGACCCGCGCCGGTGATCTGCCAGTTCGCCGGTCCCCAGTGCAGCTCGCGGCGGCAGGTGAGGGCGGTCCACGCGTTGCCCTCGTGACCGCCCGTGATTTTGTGATCGACACCGCCGAGCACCAGCATGCGATTCTTGAAGCCGGCGTCCGCGATAGGCTTCAGCACCTTGCCGTACGATCCGTCCGCTTTAGGCCACCATTCCTCGGTGACCAGCCCGTGCGGGTGCCAGATGACCAGCAGCCGCTTGGGCCCGTTGGTGATCGGCGACCAAGCGCTCGCGCGACGTGGGCTCGCGAGCGTCGTCAGAAACGGCAGAGCGACCGCGACGCCACCCGCGCCGACGAGGAAATTGCGGCGCGAGGTGCGGCGAACGAGCAGATCGAAACCCTTGGTCATGGCGCAGGCTCCGTGGCGTAGAGCATGAGATCGGAGGACGCGAGCTCGATGATGGCGGCGCGGATGGAGGTCGTGGCCGTGGAGGCGAGCAGGGCGATCCCGCACTTCTCCGCCGCGGTCGCCGAGCGGCCCACCGACCACTCGAGCCAGCGCTTGGCATAGCACTGCGGGACGTCGGGATCGGTCGCCAGCTGGTCGAGGAGCTCGGTCGCGTCTTCGAAGCGACGCCCGTCCGCGAGCTCGCCGCGCGTCTCCACGGGGTCGCCGTTCGCGTAGACGGTCGCGAAGGCGCCGCTGCCGT
>JBDHVB010000017.1:0-39569 GCA_039809465.1 Myxococcota bacterium | reverse complement strand
CAAGCCATCGCCCGCCGCCGCGGTGGCGACGTCCACTTCACGAGCAGCTCTGCCGGCACCACCTTCGTGCTCAGGCTCTGATTGCCGCTTGTTCCGGCCTGGCGGCCGGCGCGGCTGTCGAGTTCGCGCCGCGCCTTCGGCACGGAAAGCGCGAACCCGACGTGAAGGGGCCTTGGCGCTTCGGATGTTGTCGTGTTGCCACATGGGGTGGCTACGCGCGGGGGCAGCGAGCCGCAGAGCTTCGCGGGCCTTGGCGCTGCGAAGCGATGGCAAACTCTCACGCAATGCACAGACCCGCGCTGCGCGTGCAGGGGGCGGGGAAGGTGCTCGTTGGTTGATGCACAGACCCGCGCTGCGCGTGGACGACAGCTGCGAGGCTACTGCCCCTCGGGCCGCTTCGCCATGCAGCTCTTCGTCTTCGGGTCGAAGGGGAAGGTCAGGTTGTCGAGGCGGATGTCGCCGCAGATGACCTTCGCGCAGGTGCCTTTGCGGTCATGGATGATCGCGCGCTTGCCAAGCTCGACCAGGAGCAAGCAGTGCTCGACGGCCTGCTCGGGCTTGAGCTCGTAGGTCGCGAGCATCCGGTCAGCGAGCCTCAAGGTACCGGTGAAGCGGCAGGTCTTGGCGCGGTTGTCCGCGAGCTTCACTGCCACCGGGTAGCCGTCGTAACCCTCGGGGCCCTTGCCGTCCTTGTTGGGTCCCAGCGTCACCTGGATGACCCCGGCGGTCTCCGCCTTGGTGTTGGCCCAGACCGCGCAGGGCACCTGCACGTTCTCGCTTTTTGGCATGAGCATGTCGGTCGCGGTGCTCGAGAGAGCCATGGCGAGGATCATCGGATACATGCGCGAGCTCCTTAGGTACCGTATAGCCAGGTTTCGACGATCTGGCGGCCGTCGAGATGCAATGTCGCGCGCAGCTCTGCCACAGCATCCCCTTCAGGTCGATGCTCGAAGTAAACGCGCCAGCCGCGGGTCTTGGCGACGTACTCCACGACGGGCTCGACGATGCTGCCCGTCGTAGCGCTTATTTCGGGGAGCACCTTGGCGTTGGGATCCTGCGGCAGGCCTTCGCCGGCCCAATCGATGAAGTACATGCGGCGGCCGGGGATTGGTGGGTCGAGCCAGCGCATGCGCTCGGCCGAGCCGATGCGGGTCCAGATGACCTGACCGAGCCGCGAGACCGGCTCGTCGGTGAGCGTCGACAGCCGATAGCTGAAGGCCAGGGGCCTGCCGGGCTCGGGCTGGGTGAGCGGCGAGACGTACGCCACGATGTTGTCCATGTACTCTTCGGGCGACGGGATCTCGTAGAGCCGCACGTCACCCGCCGGGAAATCATCGCCGACGTCGACGATGACGCCTGGCCGATCTTCGTAGCGGGCGCGCGTGTCGATGTACGCGTCGAAGCGGCGCTGGCGTTGCAGGAGCGCGAAGCTCTCGAGGCTAGGCGTCTTGAAGCTCGAGGTGCGGGGCGTCGGCCGGCCGTTGATGAGCGGGCGCCACGCCGCGGGCTCCGCTGCTGTCCGCAAAAACAGACCGTCGGAGTCGTGGACCTCGGGGCGAAAGTCGTCGTAGTGCCCGACCGGACCGTTGCTGCCGTGCACGAACATGCTGGTGAGCGGGGCCAAGCCCAACGTTTGCACCGGCTTGCGTAGGAAGATGGTGCCGCGGACCGTGAGCTTCGCGGAGACACCGGGCTGGGCGCGGAAGAGATAGGCGCCGGTGATGCTCGGGCTGTCCATGAGCGCGACGATGTCGACGTACGGCTGGCGCTCTTGCGGCTCGACGATCCAGAAGCTCGTGAAGGCGGGGAACTCTTCTTGGTTACCGTGGCCCGTATCGATGGCGACACCGCGACCCGAGAGCCCGTACTCCTGGCCAGTGCCGCGCAGGCGGAAGTAGGCGGCGTCGAGGAACACCAAGAACTCGTCGTGGGTGTCGTGGATGCGAAACCCCGGGTAGCCGAGCGATGGCTCGAATGTTTGACCCGCGAGATCCGCGCCGAACGCGAACTTCGACTGGTCGTACGCCATGAGCTTCGCCTCGCCCTCGCGCGGCTGTAGGAAGATCTCGGCGCGGTCCTTGTGGAAGTGTCCGCGATGGAAGAGCTGCATCGAGAAGCGGTCGCTCAAGCGGACGGCCGCCTCGGGCTTGAATTTGATCTCCTGGTACGTGAGGTAGCCGATGTCGCGCAGCGGCGCGGGGAGATCGTCGGGGCGCGGCAGATACTCCGCGTGGGCGAGCGCTTCGGCGCGGCGGAGCGCTTCCTCGAAGGCTCTCTCGCTCGCGACGTCACCACCGCCGTTCGGGATCGGGCAGACATGCCGGCAGGCGACCACGCCCGACGCGAGCAGCGAGGTTTCGATGAATTCCCGACGTGACCAGCGTCTCATGCCATCAAGCTACGGCGAGGCGGTCCCACGTGTCACGGTCTTCGAGCGCGGTGCGTAGAGCGCGCGTCCCTGGGCGCGTGGCGAAGGTCTGGTGCCGGCGCAGGAGCGAGAGCAACGCCATGTAGAACTGCTCGGAGCCGCGGGTGAGCTGCTGGTGCAGGGCGGTGCACAGCTCGGCGCGCGGCACCATGTTCACCGTGACCAGCTCGGCGCGCAGTGATTCGTACTTGGCGAGGAAGGGCTCGAGGCGGTCGAGGGTGCGGGTGACGCGCTCCCCTAGGTCGTCGTCACGCTCGTCGTCATTGGCGCACGACAGAATGATGCGCGGCGCGGCGCCGTCGACGGTGCGGGTGGCGCGCTCGAAGACGGCGCGGGCCACGTCGGGCGACGGCGTGTTGGCGAGCAGGACGAAGGCGGCGGCGATCGCGAGGCCGCGGTCATCGGGCTCGTTCGGATCGTGCCAGCGCTCGGCGATGGCGCGCGCCTCGATGAGCAGGCGGGTGTCGCGATTCTCGCGGGTCACGCGCGCGAGCGCCTCGGGGGCGGTGTGCACGAGGGCGGCGACGGCGGTGCTCGCCTCGATGCGGCCGGCGCGACCCATGCCTTCGACGAAGCGCGGGATGGCGCGGCTCACCAAGAGGATGTCCTCGGGCGCAAGACGCGTGAGGCGGCCCGAGGCGATGGCGGCCATGCGCAGCGCTTCACGCGGCGGCATGCTGCGCACCAGCTCGTCGGAGAGCAGCGCGGTCACGTACATCGAGAGCGCGACTTGCGCTTGGCCATGCGGCGGGCGGTGGGAGAGCTCGGCGACGGAGGCGAAGCGCTCCGGCAGGCTCGTCGCGATGAGGATGGCGATGGCGTGCGCCGGGACGATGCCGAGCTTCTCGGCTTCACTCAGCAAAATGTCGAGGCTCGCGTTGCGCGACACCAGCGAGCCGCGCAAGCTCGCCATGAGGCGTGGCATCTCGGCGGCGTCGACCGACAAGATCGAGGCCGCGCTCGCGAGGATGCGCTCGGTCTGCAGCGGATCGATTGCGTCCGCCATCGCGGGCGTGGCGTTTTGTGAGCGGTCGGTGATGCTCAGCGCATGGGCCGCGGCACGTGGCGCGGGCAAGCGCGGGCGGGCACGCGGTGGTGTGAGCGCCGGCGGACGCTGTTGATCGTGCACGTCACCCAGGTCGTTCACCGCGAGCTCGGTGATGGCGTGCAGCGAGCCTGCCGCGTCCATCGGGATCACGGTGGCCGGCATGGTCTCGTGACGCGAGAGGTTCATGGTCAGCGTGAGGTCGTCACCGCCGACGGGCTTCGGAGCCTCCGTGCTCATAGCGTCCACCCGCACTGAATTTCGTAAGCCATGGCGCACTCATCCAGGGTGGTGAGGCCGAGGCAGTCCTGGATGGCGCAGGACGCGTACCCCTCGAGGCCCAAGTGCTTGCCGAAGCAGATGATGCGCGGCTCGTACCAGTTGATGCACTCGTCGCCCGACTCGGCGAGGTCGTTCAAGATGTCGGCGACGCAGCTGTCTTGCGCCGGGGTGAAGCTGTCGCAGCTATCGCGCTCGTCGGAGCCCGCCCAACCCGGGCAGTGATTCACGGCCTGATCGATCTCTGGACAGGGCACTTTTGGGGAGGGGGCGGGGCAGCCCTCTTCGGTGTCTTCGCAGGCGACCTCGACTTTAGGCTGCTCGAGGCGCTGGAGAGGCCTTACGTGCTCGGAGCAGCCACTCGCGCCCACGGCGATCGACGCCGCGGCGAACGCGATAGCGGTATATCGCGACGCACAATGCCCCGTTTTCGGTTTCACGGTCTACTTATCGGAAGACCGTGCTCACTGTTGCTTCAAAAAATCGGGCTGCTCACTTGGCCAGCAAGAATCCCGCGTGATGTCGCAGCTGTAGCTCGATGACCGAGCTCACGAAGTAGTAGCTGTGGTCGTAGCCCTCGTGCAGCGTCAGCTCGACCTGCTGGCCGTGACCCTTGCACGCCTCCTTGAACAGCTCGGGTTTGAGCTGCGTGGTGAGGAACTTGTCGGCCGTGCCCTGATCGATGTGGATCGGGTTCTTGGTGTGCTTGCCGGAGAGCACGAGCTCGGTGGCGTCGTACTGTGCCCAGGCCTTCTTGTCGGGGCCGAGGAAGTTGGTGAAGGCCTTCTGGCCCCACGGCACCTGTGACGGCGCGACGATGGGCGCGATAGCGGACACCGTGTCGTACGCGCCGGTGGACAAGCCGATGGTCAGCGCGCCGTGTCCACCCATCGAGTGCCCCATGATGCCGCGGCGGTCATTGGCGACCGGGAAGCTGGACTCGACGAGCTGCCGCAGCTCGTCGACGATGTAGCTCTTCATGCGATACGCCGACGACCACGGCGCTTGCGTTGCGTCGAGGTAGAAGCCCGCGCTCTGCCCGAAGTCCCACGAGGTGTCGTCGCCAGGGAAGCGCGCGGTCCGCGGTGACGTATCGATGGTCACCAGTGCGAGGCCACACTGCGCGGCGATGTGCTGCGCGCCCGCCTTCATGGCGAAGGTCTGCTCGTTGCACTCGAGGCCCGCGAGGTAATAGACGACCGGCGGTTTCTTCCACGGCGGCATGTAGACGCCGAATCTCATGGGGCCCGCGCACAGCTTGCTCTCGTGCTCGTAGAAGCCCTGAACGCCCCCAAACGACTTGTGCTCGCTCTTGGTAGTGATGCTCATGAGCTGAACTCCACGACGGTGCGGATGGACTCACCGCTGTGCATGAGGTCGAAGGCTTCGTTGATCCGCGATAGCGGTAGCTTGTGCGTGATCAGCGGGTCGATGGCGAGCTTCTTCTCCATGTACCAGTCGACGATCTTGGGCACGTCGGTGCGGCCACGCGCGCCGCCGAACGCCGAGCCCCTCCAGACGCGGCCGGTGACCAGCTGGAACGGCCGGGTGCTGATCTCCTGACCCGCGCCCGCGACGCCGATGATGATCGATTGGCCCCAGCCGCGGTGGCAGCACTCGAGCGCCTGGCGCATGAGCTTCACGTTGCCGACGCACTCGAACGAGTAGTCCGCGCCGCCGCCCGTGAGCTCGACGAGATGCGCGACCAGGTCGCCTTTCACGTCATTGGGGTTCACGAAGTGCGTGAGGCCGAACTGACGGGCTAGCTGCTCGCGCTTCGGGTTGATGTCGACGCCGACGATCTTGTCGGCGCCCGCCATGCGCGCGCCCTGGATGACGTTCAAGCCGATGCCGCCCAAGCCGAAGACGACGACGTTCGCGCCGACCTCCACTTGCGCGGTGTAGATGACCGCGCCGACGCCGGTGGTGACGCCGCAGCCGATGTAGCAGATCTTGTCGAACGGTGCGTCTTCGCGGACTTTCGCGAGCGCGATCTCGGGCAGCACCGTGTGGTTCGCGAAGGTCGAGCAGCCCATGTAGTGGTGGATCTTGGTCTTGCCGATCGAGAAGCGGCTGGTCCCGTCCGGCATGAGACCCTTGCCCTGCGTCGCGCGGATGGCGGTGCAGAGGTTGGTCTTGCGCGACAGGCACGACTTACAGTTGCGGCACTCCGGCGTGTAGAGCGGGATGACGTGGTCGCCCTTCTTGAGGGTGGTGACGCCCGGGCCGACGTCGACGACGATGCCGGCGCCCTCGTGGCCGAAGATGGCGGGGAAGAGACCTTCGGGGTCGGCACCCGAGCGGGTGAACTCGTCGGTGTGGCAGACACCGGTCGCCTTGATCTCGACCAGGACCTCGCCGGCCTTGGGGCCCTCGAGCTCGACGTCTTCGATGACGAGGGGCTTGCCTGCTTCGTATGCAACCGCGGCTTTGGTGCGCATTGGGTTCTCCCTATGCGATCCACCTAGCCGCGTTGCGGCCGCGATGCCAGTGGGCGGTTGCCCTACAGCGGATTAACCCTGCACGTAATTGCGCTTGTGCTCGCTGATCCCCGTGAAGCGGAACGCTCCCTTGACCGGCGTGGCCTCTGGCGGCGTGGTCGCGCCCATGTTCATCACCTGCTCGTACTCTTCCATGGTCACGCGGCGGCGGTTCGAGAGCAGCTGGTCGAGCTCGGCCTTGGCAATGACTTGCGCGGCGTTCGTGCCCACCACACCCGAGAAGAACTCGCTCGCGTTGCCGCTGCCGTACGAGAACATGCCGATGCGCTTGCCCGCGAGCTCCTTTCCTTGCGTCTGCAAGAGGCTCGCGAGGCCGAGGTAGAGCGAGCCGGTATAAGTGTTGCCGATGCGCGCCGCGAGCGCGAGCGTGGGGGCTACCTGGTTCTCGAAGCTCACCGCCGCCGCCTTGTCTTCGGCTGCCTGCTCCTCGGCGGTCGGATCGCGGCCGAGCTTCGCCTTCAGCTCGAGCTTGCGCAGGTGCAAGTGCGCCTTCTTGGCCATCTTGCAGAAGGGCACGTGGTAGGCGATGCGCGCCAGCTGCTCGGACGGCAGCGTGTCGCTATGGCGGATGATCTCGCGCTCGAGGGCGAGCTGCTTGTAGCCGGCGAAGGCGTCGGCGACGCTGTCGAGGTAGCAGTTGATCGAGTAGTGCCCGTCGACCACCGCTTCGCGCGAGCCCAGCGGACGCCAGAAGTCGAAGACGTGGCTTGCGGCCATGCCCGAGATACCGCGGTCGAGCTCGAGCAGCTCCGGCTTGTCGGAGACCAGCATGGCGACGGCGCCAGCCCCTTGGGTCGGCTCGCCAGCCGTCTTCAAACCGTAGCGCGCGATGTCGGTGCAGACGACGACGGCGGCCTTGCCGTGCGCGTGCCCCGAGGCCACCCAGTCAGCGGACGCCATGAGCGCCGCGGTGCCGCCATAGCAGGCATGCTGGGTGTCGTAGGTGCGCATCGCGCGCGGCAGGCCCAACAGACCCTGCACGTAGCTCGCGACCGCCTTCGAGTGATCGACGCCGGTCTCGGTGCCGACGACCAGCATGCCGATGCGATTGGTGTCGATGCCGTAGCTCTTGATGAGCTTTGCGACCGCTGTAGCGGCCAAGGCGACGCTGTCCTCGCCGGGATCGGCGACGGCCATCTCGCGGCCACCAAGGCCCGCCGTGAACTTCGCGGGCTCGACGCCGCGCGCGACGGCGAGATCTTCGAGTGACAGGTAGCGCTCGGGGACGGCTACCGCGAGGGCTTCGATACCAACGCGCTGATGCATCTTATGCTTCTCCTTCGAGGCCGGGAGGAATCAACACGAGTCGTCCTACGACCTCGCGGTTCTCCAGACGGAAATGGGCCGCGGCTGCTTGCTCGAGCGGGAGCACCTCGGTGACGTCGCTCCTGATGAGACCCTTGGCGACGAGGTCGAAGGCGGTCTCGAGCTCGTCCTTGGTGGTCGCGTAGGCGCCGATGATCTCGAGCTCCTTGACGATGACGAGGCCTGGGTTGAGCTGCGCTTCGCCGGTGTCGAGGTTACCGACGACGACGACGCGGCCGGCGGGGGCCATGCACTTGAGCGTCTGCGAGAAGGTCTGCGAGCCGACGATCTCGAGGGCGACGTTGACGCCGTCGCCACCCGCGACCTTGCGCACGGCGCTGCCGAACTTGAGATCGGGTGAGACGACGACCTCGCTCGCGCCGGCGGCTTCGAGCGCGCCGACCTTGGCTTCGTTCGAGGTGACCGCGATGACGCGCGCGCCGTCGAGGCGGCAGAGCTGCACGGCGGCCATGCCGACGCCCCCGGAGGCGCCCGTGATGAGCACGGTGTCGCCCGCCTTGATGCGGCCACGCGTCCGGCAGACGTGAATGGCGGTGCCGGTGGTGCAGCAGGCGATGGCGGCATCTTCCCAGGCGAGGCCCTCGGGGACCTTGGCGATGCCGCGGACCGGCGCGGTCATGAGCTGCGCGTAGCCGCCGTGGATCTCCTCGCCGAAGAAGCGGCGATCGATCTTGCAGAGCGACGGACGGTTGGCGCGGCACTGCTCGCAGTCGCCGCACGACATACGCTGTAAGGTCGCGGCGCGGTCGCCGACTTTCCAACCCGTGACGCCCAACCCGACACCGATGACCTCGCCGACGACCTCGTGCCCCAGGACAGCGGGAACGGTCGTGCCCGGGAGCTTCCCGCGGCGCATGATCACGTCGTGATAGCAGACACCACAGGCGCGGACCTTGATGAGGACCTCGCCGCGATCTGGACGTGGATCTGGCAGGCTCTCGAGCTTGAGATTGTTCGGCTCGCCGAACTTGCGGAGCATGACGGCTTTCATGGGCTTCTATCCAACCAGGGAGTGGCGCAGGCCGTGTGAGTCGACGACGTCGAGGGCGTCGAGCAGGCGCTGGGTCGGGACGTTGGTGATGCTGTTGTCCGCTATGGTGTATTCAAAGCCGGTGCGCGCCTTGATGTCGTCGTAGCTCACCCATGGATGGCGCGCCGTGAGCACCGCGCCTTCGGTGCCGAGCTCGAAGGTGCACAGATCCGTGAGCAGGGTGATGCGGCGGTCGGGGTCCGCGGTCGAGACGACGTCGACGTTGGGCACGAGGGTGCGCGCCGTGTGCTTGGGGACGACGATGATCGGGCGCTTGGTCCAGCGGCGGAGCGTCGCGGCGCCGGCGACCCCAGGCAGCTTCACCTTGGGCTTATCGAGCGAGCCGATGGCGCTCATGTTGGTGCGGCCCTGCGCGTCCACCTGGGCGGCGCCGAAGAAGATGGTGTCGACGCGGCCTCGGCGGGCGTGATCGAAGAGGTCGGGGATCGCGACCTCACCGCTGCGGCCGTCGAGGTAGCGCAGGTCTTCGGAGCTCTTGTGGAGCGTCGTGAGCTCGGGGTCGAGCGCGCCGACGCAAGCGAGATAACGCAAGCGCGGCGCGTGCGTGGCTTGCGCGACGGCGATGGCGAGGATGGCGAGCGGCGAAGCGACGCCGGTAGCGACGACCGCGCCATCTTCGAGCGCGCAGGCCATGAGAGAGACGAGGGTGTCCGCTGCTGTCGGCTCTTTCATGCGACCCTCACGGCTTCGCGGTGCAGCACGGCCGCGAGCCATTCGTCGGCTTTGCCCGCTTCAGCGGCCGCGAGGTACGCGAGCAAAGCTGGCTCGTCGAAGCCGTAGTGACCCGCGCAACCGGTCGGCAGGGCGCCGCCACGCACGTGGGCGACGGCGTGCACCTGGAAACCCGGGATGGTGACGCGGCTGAGCTTGTCGACGCGGGTCTCCGCGGTGGCGAGGACACGCGTCGCGGCGTTGCACACCAAGAGGTCGGTGGTCGGATCCTCGATGTAAAGATTGCCGGCTTCGTCGGCGGCTTGGGCGTGGACGATGGCGACGTCTGGATAGACGGCTGGCTCGACCGCGACCTTCGCGCCGCTGAACGGGTCGACCACCATCGGCGGCGGATCGCTCGCCGCGAGATCGCAGACCTCGGCGTCGGGCGCGGGGATGAACGGCAGACCCATGCCCGCGGCGCGCAGCCGCTGCACCACGCGGTAACCGTCGTGCTCGGTCCACTGCACCGCGCCGCGCTCGATGGCGCGCTTCAAGCACGGCATGGCGCGGAGCTTGCCGTCGATGTTGATGGCGATGAACGCGGCTTCGACCTTGGCGAGGCAACCACCCGCGACCAGGAGCTCGGCGGGGAGCGGGTTCGGCAGCGAGACGATGCGCAGGTCGCGCTTGCCGGCGCGGATGAGCTCGAGCACCACCGCGAGCGGCGCGCGGCCGAGCATGAAGCCACCGGTGGCGATGAGCGAACCGCTGGGGACGCCGGCGGCGAGGGCTTCGAGGCTCGTCCAGGGACTGGTCACGTGGGGCTCCGTTTCAGCGGACGGATGCCGTTGAAGAACATGTCGACCATGCCGTCGGCGATCTGCTCGTCGCTGAGGCGTCCGTCTTTGCGGAACCATTTGTAGATCCACAACACGGTGCCCAGGAACGAGAAGGCCGCGACCGTGGGGTCGACGTCGGCGCGGATGAGGCCCTTGGCGGCGGCTTCGCGGAAGCTCTGCTCGAGGAAGGCGACGTACTTCTTTTTGCGCGCGTTGATGCCGCGGCCGGCGGCGTTGCGCAGCGTCTGGTGCTCGTGGAGGATGACGGTGATCTCGCGGCTCCACCCGCGGGTGCACAGCAGGACGTTGCGGCGCATGCACTCCTCGAGGCGCAGCAGCGGGTCGTCGATCTGCTCGGACGGCTTCAAGACCTGCGCCTCGAAGATGTCCATGCCCCAGCTCATGATGTCGGCGAGCAGCTCTTCCTTGCTCTCGACGTAGTGGTAGAGCCCGGCCTTCGTGAGCCCGCAGGAGACGGCGATCTGCTGCATGCTCGTCCCCTCATAGCCCTGCTCACAGATGAGCAACGCAGCCCGCTCGAGGATCGCCTTGCGCGCATCCACGAACTTTCCGTCCTCTTTCTGCGTAGTTGGGTTCGGAGGTGTGGTCATTTGGAAAACCTACCGACCGGTCGGTAACAGAGTTTGCAGCGCCGCGTCAAGAATCGACCAGGAACATTCGTGAGCCGTGACTCGCTGCGTCAACGAATCGACCAGGAATGTTCGTCAAAGGATCGACCGGGAACATTCGCGAAGGATCGACCGCAAGGGATCGACCGGGAACATTCGTGACGGGCAGTTGTCAGCTTTGGCTGCGGGCGGGCCTGCACAAGTGCGCAGCGGCGGGGTAAGGTCGGCGGCGCATGCGGTCTCTTGGCTTTCATCCCGCGGTGGCTGGCTGGTTCGGGAAGCGCTTTGCCGGGCCGACCGAGGTGCAGCTGCGGGGGTGGGCGGCCATTGCGGCGGGAGGGCACACGCTCATCGCCGCGCCGACGGGCTCGGGTAAGACGCTCACGGCGTTTCTCTGGGCGATTCACGAGCTGACCAGCGAGGCCGCGCGAGGGGAGCTGCAAGACCGGCCGACCGTGCTGTACGTGTCGCCCCTCAAGGCGTTGTCGAATGATATCGACAAGAACCTGGCTGAGCCGCTCGCGGGCATTGCCGAGGAGCTGAGGCGGCTCGGTGTCGAGGCGCCGGCGATTCGAAGTGCGGTGCGCACCGGGGATACGCCGCAGAAGATCCGTAGGGCGATGCTCACGTCGCCGCCGCACATCCTCGTGTCGACGCCGGAGTCGCTCTACGTCCTGCTCGGCTCCGAGACCGGACAGGCGCTCTTGAGCGGCGTGCGTACGGTCATCGTCGACGAGATCCACGCGGTGGCGGCGAACAGGCGCGGCACCCATCTCGCGTTGTCGCTCGAGCGGCTCGACGCCCTCACCGGCAAACCCGTGCAGCGCATCGGCTTGTCGGCCACGCAGAAGCCCATCGAGAAGGTCGCGGCCTTCCTGGTGGGCGCAAAGAACGTTTTAGCGGACGGAACGCCCAACTGCGCCATCATCGACGAAGGTCATGCGCGCAAGCGGGACCTCGCCATCGAAGTGCCGCGGGCGCCGCTCGAGTCGGTGATGAGCAACGAGGTCTGGGGCGAGGTCTATGACCGCCTCACGACGCTCATCCACGAGCATCGCACGACCCTCATCTTCGTGAATTCGCGGCGGCTCTGCGAGCGCGCGGCGCACGAGCTCGCGCAGCGTTTGCCCGAGGGCAGCGTCACCTCGCACCACGGGAGCCTCGCGACGGCGCTGCGCCTCGACGCCGAGCAGCGCTTGAAGCACGGCAAGCTCAAGGCGCTGGTCGCGACCGCCTCGCTCGAGCTGGGCCTCGATATCGGTGACGTCGATCTCGTCGTGCAGCTCGGGACGCCGCGCGCCATCAGCACCTTCTTGCAGCGCGTGGGCCGCGCCGGTCACTGGCATGGCGGCATCGCCAAGGGCCGGTTGTTTCCGCTATCGCGCGACGAGCTGGTCGAGGCGATCGCGTTGCTGCGCGCGGTCCGCACCGGCGAGCTCGACACCATCATCGAGCCGCGCCAGCCGCGTGACGTGCTCGCGCAGCAGATCGTCGCGGCGACCGTCGGCCGTGAGTGGAACGAAGACGAGCTCTTCGACCTCATGCGCGGCGCCTACCCGTATCGCGAGCTGCCGCGCGCGGACTTCGACGCCATCGTCGACATGCTCGCCCAAGGCTACGCCACCCAGCGTGGCCGGCGCGGCGCGCTGCTGCATCACGACGCGGTCAACAAGCGCCTCAAGGCGCGTGACGGCGCGCGGCTCGCCGCGATCACCAGCGGCGGCACCATCCCCGAGAACGCCGACTACACGGTGCGCCTCGAGCCCGAGGGCGTGATGGTCGGTACCATCAACGAAGACTTCGCCATCGAGAGCATGGCCGGCGACATCTTCAAGCTCGGCACCAGCAGCTGGCGCATCTTGCAGGTGATGAACGGCGTGGTGCGCGTCGAGGACGCGAAGGGCGCGTCACCGACGATCCCGTTCTGGCTGGGCGAGGCGCCATCGCGCACCAACGAGCTGTCCGCCGCGGCGTCCGCCTTGCGCGTCGAGCTCGCCGATCAGCCGCCGCAGACCGCCAAGGCCAAGCTCGCGGAGGAGCCGGGGGTCGGCTTGCCCGCCGCCGAGCAAGCCGTCGACTACGTGCACGCCATCGCGGACGCGCTCTCCACCGTGCCGAGCAACGACACCGTCATCGCCGAGCGCTTCTTCGACGCCGCCGGCGGCATGCAGCTCATCCTCCACTCGCCCTTCGGCAGCCGCATCAACCGCGCCTGGGGGCTCGCGCTGCGCAAGCGCTTCTGCCGCGCCTTCAACGTCGAGCTGCAAGCCGCGGCCAACGAAGACGCCATCATCATCTCGCTCTCGACCCACCACTCCTTCCCGCTCGGCGACGTCTTCAAGTTCGTCACCACCAAGACCGTGAAGGACGTGCTGGTGCAGGCGGTGCTCGACGCGCCGCTCTTCCAAGTGCGCTGGCGCTGGAACGCCGGCCGCGCGCTCGCGGTGCCGCGTCATCGTGGTGGCAAGCGCGTGCCGCCGCAGGTGCAGCGCGTCGATGCCGAGGAGTTTCTGGGCGCGGCGTTCCCCGATCAGGTTGCGTGTCTCGAGAACATCGTGGGCGAGCGCCGCATCCCCGATCATCCGCTGGTCACGCAGACGCTCGACGACTGTCTCTACGAAGCGATGGACCTCGATGGGCTCATGCAAGTCCTCACGCGCATCGAGAGCGGTGAGATCGGCTGCGTCACCGCCGACCGCGCGAGCCCGTCGCCCGCGGCCTTCGAGATCTTGAACGCGCGCCCCTACGCATTTCTCGACGACGCGCCTCTCGAAGAGCGCCGCAGCCGCCTGGTGTCGATGCGCCAGCACGATGTCAGCCCCGAGAGCATCCTCGACGCCCAGGCCGTGGCGAAGGTGTTGGACGATGTCCGCCCGAACACACAAGATCCGGATGCACTGCACGATGCATTGGTGCTCGCGTGCGCTCTCGAAGGCCGCGAAGTCGCGCGCGAGAGCTTCGCCATGCTCGCCGCCGAGAAGCGTGCCGCGCGCGCCGAGGTCGCGCCCGGCATCTCGCTCGTGGTCGCCGCCGAGCGCTTACCGGAAGCCCGCGCCATTTATCCGCGGGCCGATTGGCAGCCACGGCTCGTGGTGCCCGTACGCTACGAGAAGAGCTGGGAGCGCGACGCCGCGTTGAAGGAGCTGGTGCGCGGACGGCTCGAGATCGATGGGCCGATCACCGCGGAGTCGCTGGCGACGCGCTTTGCTCTGTCACCGTCCGACGTGCTCATCGCGCTGCACGGCATCGAGGCCGAGGGCGTGGTGCTGCGCGGCGCCTTCTCGAGCGCTGGCGAGCTCACCTGGTGCGACCGCCGGCTCCTCGCGCGCATGCATCGCCTCACGCTTGGCCGCATGCGCGCGGAGATCGAGCCTGTGTCCGCCGCGGCGTACATGCGCTTCCTCTTCGCCTGGCAACGCGTCGACCCCGAGTATCGCGCGCGGGGTGACGAAGGCTTGCTCGCCGTGGTGCGCTCTCTCGATGGCGTCGATCTGCCCTGTGCCGCGTGGGACGCGTCGGTCCTGCCGGCGCGCGTCGATGGCTACGATCCGCACGATCTCGACAGCCTGTGCACCAGCGGCCTCGTGGGTTGGGGTCGGTTGCGCCCGCTCGACGCCGAGGAAGCCGGCGCGCTCACCCGTACGTCCGCCGTGGCGCTCTACTTGCGTGACAACATCGAGCACTGGCGCGCGCTCGCCGGCGCCTCGAGTCCGACGCTGTCCGAAGCGGCGCAGCGCGTCGATGAGCACCTGCGCGGCAAGGGCGCCTCGTTCGCGGCGAGCATCGCCAAGGCATGTGGGTTGTTGCCCGCCCAGCTCGAAGGCGTGCTCGGTGAGCTGGTCGCGGCGGGGCGCATCAGCTCCGACAACTTCTCGGGGCTGCGCGATCTCGTCGCCACCGCGCAGACCAAGGCGAAGCGGGCGCGCGCCGCGCGGGTCATCGACCGCGCTGGCCGCTGGTGGCACATCGAGCAGCGCGCCGAGGTCAGCGAAGTCGAGCGTTGGGCCGCTGTCGAGGCGCAGGCCCGCGCAATCCTTGCACGCTATGGCGTAGTCGGCCGCCGCACCGTCGAGCGTGAGTCGTTGCTCGCGCCGTGGCGTGACTTGTTACGCGTGCTGCGCCGCATGGAAGCGCGCGGCGAGGTGCGTGGCGGCTACTTCGTCACCGGCATGAGCGGCGAGCAGTACGCCCTGCCCGAAGCCCTCGCGCTCTTGCGCCGCCACCGGGAGGCGCCCGAGACGCCGGTGGACGTGGCGCTCTCGGCCGCGGACCCACTCAACTTCACCGGCAGCATCATCCCGGGCGAGCGAATCCCCGCGATTGCCACCCACCGCATCCTCTTCCGCAACGCCATCCCGGTCGCCGTGTACGATGGCCGCGGCGTGCGTGTACTGAACGGCGAGAAGCTCGACCCACAGGCCGAGCGCTTGCTGGTCGTGTCGCAGCGCAACCGTTCGCGCGCGGCGGGTCTCGGCGTCAGCAGCGCCGTCAACTGAGCTAGGGGCTGTGCATGCGCCAAGCGGCAAACTAGTCGGACTTCAACCCCAGCGACGCCTTGTGCTCCACGCAGCCGGCCATCCCGGTGAAGAGGAGACCGAGGTCGTAGCCGGCCGTCTTGGTCTTCTCGTAGCGCCGCTCGTTCTTCGTGAGCTCGTTGTATGTATAGCGGCGCTTTGCGTCCTTTGCTTCGCACGCTAAAACGTACTTGCCTTCGCCGCGCGGCTCGAAGGCACAGTACATGTCGGCGGTCTCGTAGCGGCCGTCACCGTCGAAGAACCACTCGACGCACTTCTGCGTCTTGGCGTCGTAGAGCGCGAGCGACGAGGGGTCGAGCTTCTTGAAGAGCTGGTCGCAGATCTGACGCGCGAGATACATCGCGTCGGGGTTCGACTTGGTCATGGCGATGCGCATGTAGCAGTCCTTCAGGTTCGCCGGCGTCGCCTGGGGCTCATCGGTGATGGGCGGGTGCGACTCGGTGCCTGGGGCGCGACCCGATTGTGTCTGCGCTTCCGCGGTGCACGCGACCAACAAGCCGATCACCACCATGACGAGACCGAACGAACGCATGCGACCCCCAGCGAGTTGCGCCGCCCCAAGACCTGCCACATGATGCGCGGCCATGAAACTCTCTCTCGCAGTCGTAGGTACGTTGGCTCTTGGTTTGTTCGCGGGTTGCTCGAGGACGACGATGGCGGGTGCCGGTGTGCACGTCGCCCGGGATCGCTCCGAGGTCGTCAATTGCCAGCCCATCAGCGCCGTCGATGCAACGCAGGGCTCGCAGGAGAAGGCCGAGACCGAGCTGCGCAACAACGCGGGCCGCATGAACGCCAACTGGGTGCTCATCACCGACACCGTCGAGAACGGCGGCTACGTGGCGCTCAAGGGCACCGCGTACAGCTGCGGCACCGACGCGGCGGCGCGCATGAAGGCCGAGAACACCGAGAGCAGCGACGGCATGTAGCCGCTCCACGGCGCTCGGCGGCGTCGTGAACGGCACAAAGAAAAATGGCCCGGGGGTGGAGCCGGGCCATTCTCTCGCCGATGCTACCGCCCTACGGCGGGAACATCTCGAATCGTGATTAGGCGACCGCCATAGCGGGCTGCGGAGCGGCCGCGCGGCACTGGTCGATGAGCGTGCGCATGCGCGCGAGCTCTTTCTTGGTCACATAGACCGCGCCGTCCAAGTGGGCGGTGAAGACCATGCGGACGACCTCGCCCAGACTGGCGAAGTTGCTGTCGAACGCCTGCGTATCGGCGCTGCCGGTCGGCGCCGTGTCGTCGAAGTATGACCGGACCTCGATGACCATACGCGGGTCGATGGCATAGGTGAGGCTCTTGGGACGGAAGCGGCCTTCGGCACGACGCTCCAAACCCGATTCACACTCGTCGACGACGGCGAACATCTTCTCGACCATCGACATCTTGTCGCTCACGGAAAGCGCCACGGCTCAACTCCTGATGCGGGCCTCCCTCGAGCCTGGACAGATCTCGAAGAGCCCATAAAGAACTCGGGAAAGGCGCGAAGCCCCCCAATGGTCTATGCCCTCGTTATCGTCAGGGCCGATCTGGAGTTGCTTGAGGCGTACGTTGAAATACGGTCAAGGCGTCACCCTATTAATTAGAGGCGTTAGAGCAATGCGTTCCCGTGAGCAGCTCGTTGCGCATCGAAGACGCGCACAATCGTTCACTTACGGGAGCAGCCGCCGTCGAAGATGCCCTTGAGCGCATTTGGCACACGTCTCGGCACCATCGTCGTGTCCCAAGCGCTCCCTCGCCGTGCTCTTTGGCGCTAAGAAGCGTCCCTCGTCCGCGTCCGCCTTGCTGATTCGAAGTGTCGTCATCTATAACGGAGTGCTCCCAAGGGGGCGGTTCTTGTACCCGTGTCGTCGTTTGATCCTGACGAGCATCTGCTGCCTGGGAACGGCCTGCTTTGACTTTACCGCGCCGACGGAGCGCGGCTTGGGTTCACGTTGTGGCGGACGCGACGACTATTGCGCAGCGCCCCTCGTCTGCCGCGTTGGCGTGTGCCGAGAGATTTGCAGCGAGCTAGCATGCTCCGGCCATGGATTGTGTTTCGAGGACGGCCTTCAGATTGCCTGTGACTGTGATGCAGGCTTCCAGGAGCGAGCGGGTGAGTGTCTGCCCGTCGTCATCGAGCCGGAGCAGACCTGCGTCACGGGGGCTGCGTGTGCGCTGGGCTTCGAATGCGAGACGGAGAGTGGCACATGCATCGGCGTGTGCACGACCGTTGATTGTGGCGGTCATGGAGAGTGCGTCGTCAGTACTTCAGGCAATCCGCAATGTATCTGTGATAGCGGCTACGCTGTCTCTGGTGTGACGTGTGTGGAAGGTCCGTGCGCCGCGACTCCTCACGTATCACGCGCCTGTTATAACGGAGCGCTAGTCTGGGTCGACAGTTGCGGACAGTTCGAGGATGTCGCCGACGATTGTGGCACGCGCGGCTGCACCAACGGTGCATGTGGTGTTGTTCGCTGGACCCTGTTGGGTCCTGCCGCTACGAATGGTGGGGTGAGTGGCAGCCCGGCTACTCGGTCATCCGATCCGCAAGTTCAGGTCGCCGACACGAATGATGTTTACGTAGCTTGGCGCGAGATTGTGACCGGCTCGGACACGGATATTTGTGTCCGGCACTGGAATGGCACTGCATGGACCGGAGTCGGCGGTACGACGACACCCGCGTGTCTTGGCGAGGTCGGCTCGAATTCGAACCTCACGATGGCCCTCGATCATGTTGGCCGTCCTATCATTGCTTGGACGCGCAGCTCGGGAGGCCTGGGGAGCTCCATTTTCGTGAGATGGTGGGACGGCTTTGTATGGCGGGGGCTTGCCCCAAGCGGTGAGCCTGTCGTCGGGCCGGGTACGCACCGAGATGTTTCCGTTATCGTTACCGACGCGGGGCTCCCAACACTCGCTTGGGCATCGTCTCAGTTGCTCGAACCACCGTGCGTCTACATTCAGCAATGGAATGGAGCTTCGTGGCAGCAGCTCGGTGACGGCTCCAATACCGGCTTGGGCTTGTTCGGAAGTGGTTCGGAGACGCCTCGGATGTCACCTCTTTCGGGAGCGGTGTTCTTGTTGACGTGGACGAACGAAAGCGAAAAGCAAGTGTACGCCCGCCGCTTCGACGGCAATACGTGGAGCGCGTTTGGCCCGAGCTCCGACTCGGCCGGTGGAATCACCAATGGTCCTTCTCTGACTTCCGGAAACGCGAGTGTGAGCCGTGATCGCGAAGGAATCCCGTATGTCTCATTCACCTACGGAATCAACTACCTAGGAAACTCGGAGATCTATGCGCTGAGATGGAATGGCCTCGAATGGTCGTACATGGGCACGTCTCCGAGCACCGGTCGCGGCGTGAGTGCGACCGAGGAGCGCTCTGGGAGATCGACTATTGCCGTGATCGACGTGGGGACGTTCGTTTCGTGGCAAGACTTTCCCGCCGCAAGCAGCGACTATGCTTTGTTCGTGAGGCGGTGGAACGGCTCGCAATGGGCGCCTCTCGTGCCTGGCGACACAACTCCCGTAACCACGAGAGCAGACGCGTCTCTGCAATATACGATGTCCGCTAAAGGCGCCAGCGTCTGCGTCGCGTCAGCTCAAACGACGGACATCGAAGTGCGCTGCGCCACCTATTGAGCATCAGCTCCCGGTGACGCACACTTGCACGCACTTCGACTGCGCTCCTATCGTGTGACAGATGAAGCCGCTGGCGTTGCAACTTCCCGCTCCGTTGCAGCTCGGCGCACCGCTGGGGAAGTCTTGCGCCTGTGTTAGGCAAAGACCTACGCCATCTTCGAGCTCGTCACAGAGGAGGGTGGACGGGCAGGAGAAGAACTCCTGACAACACGGGCTTGAAAAGAGCGCTGGGTTGCCAGCGCCTTGCGTGGAGAGCTCGCAGAAGAAGCCGATGTTTTCTTCGCAGCTCAGTGAGACGAGAGCGCCTCGCTCGCGAGGTGTCGAGCCATTCGTCTTGCAGCTCGACACGAATTGGCTCTCTTCGAACATGGCGGGGCAGCCGGCATCAGCGAAACAGTCGATCGTGCGAGCGAAAAACTCTTCGCAGGTCGCTGTCTCTCTAATCGTGTCTTGATCGCCGTGGTCGTCGGAGTCGCTGTTCTGCTGGTTGCCTCCATCGTCGTTGCCACTGCACGCCATCGCGGTCGTTGCGAGCAAACCCACTACCAGCCAATGGCGCATGCCGGACCTCCTCACAGGTTGACCTACATCTTTAACACGGAGGGTGGGCTCCGTGCCCAACTGCCATGATGTCTGAGGCAAACTTCCTGTCAGGGGAGGCAAACATGGGGAATTTTGACCTAGGCAGGGCAAGCGTGTCGGCTCGCCTCGTGTCAAAAATACACGCTTTATCAGTGGGTTAGGGGCTTCTCGCGTTTTCGGCACATGATCTGCATGGAGAGTGGGGCAGCACACTCTTGCGGAGGCATTCGCCAATCGTGTCGCATGCGCGGCTAGGATTTCAATCCACCCATTCGATGCGCGTCTCGCTTCAGCGATACGAGCGTTTGCAGCTGTTGGGGCGTGGCACCATGGGGTCGGTTTACGCGGCCCGCGACCGGCTTTCGGGGAAGAAGGTCGCCGTCAAAGTCCTGCACCCGCACTTCAGCGCCGAGTCGTCGAGCGCGACCCGCTTCGCCCGTGAGGCGCGCGCCTTGCGCGGCATCTCGCACCCGAACGTGACGAAGCTCATCGACGTCATCGACGAGGGTGCCGCAAAAGCGTACGTGATGGAGCTGCTCCAGGGACAGAACCTGCGTGACCTGCTCGAGCGCGACCCCACGCCGCCGCTCGAGGTCGTGTACGCTATCGCGATGCAGATGGCGTTGGCACTCGAAGCCGTGCACGCCGTCGGCGTCATTCACCGCGACGTGAAGCCCGAGAACGTCTTCTGCAACCGTGGCCGCCATGGCGAGCTCAACGTGAAGCTGCTCGACTTCGGGATCGCCAAGGTCCGCTCGCCAGCCGCGCTGGTCGAGAGCACGGGCGCCGGCACCATGCTGGGGACGCCGGAGTACATGGCGCCCGAGCAGGTGCGTGGGGACCCGACCGACGAGCGCACCGACGTCTACGCCTTCGGCGCCGTGATGTACGAGATGCTCTGCGGCGTGCCGCCCATCAAGGCGCGCAACATCGGGGAGCTGGTCATCCGCTTGATGGCGGTGACGCCGCAGCGGCCGAGCAAGGTCGCGCGGCGCCCGTTGCCCGAGGCCCTCGATGGCCTGGTGATGGCGTGCCTCGCCAAGTCGCCGGCGGAGCGCCCCGAATCGATGGCCACGGTCCGCGACATGCTCATGGCCGCCGCCGACGTGATGAATACACCGACCGCGATCATGCATGTCGACGAGATCGATGCGATACTCCGTCGTGGCCGCAAAGAGCGCGCCGCGGAGGTGACGTATCCCGTGACACCCTTGGCGTTCGAAGAAGCGCGTGTGATCGCATGAGCGCCTCGCTGGCCATTGGTGCCGACAGCCTCAACGAGTTCGACCACGACGCCCGTCTGCTCGACCTCGAGACCTTCCGCGCCCTGCACGGCGAGGCCTTCTTCGTGCATTACGGCGCCTTCGAGTCGCTCACGCCGGCGAGCTCGATGCGCGGCACCATCAACGCCGACACCCTGCGCATCGACGGCGCGTGGATGCATCAATACTTCGTGTTCCGCGTCCGCAAGGCGCCGGGAGAGCGCACCGAAGAGGTCGTCAACATCGGCCGCACCTCCGAGAACGACGTGGTCATTCCCGCGTCGTCGTTGTCGCGCCGGCACGCCGTCGTGTCCGCTATGAACTACAGCGAGGGCGCGCCTTGGGTGATTCGCGATCTGGGCTCGACCAACGGCACGTTCATCGACGACGTGCGCTTGCAGCCCGGCATCCCGGCGACCATCGTGACCGGCTCGCGCGTCCGTCTTGGTGCCGTCGAGCTCACTTTCCTGCTCGCCCGCGAGTTTTGCACCTTGGTGCGTCGATTGGGACCGCGGGGCCTGTAGATCGCCGGCCGGGCGTGGCGTAAGCTCGCCGCCCATGCGCTTTACCGCCGAGCACGAAGAGCTGCGCCGGACCATCCGCCGCATCGTCGACAACGACATCAATCCCAACGTCGAGGCTTGGGAGGCCGCCGAGATCTTCCCGGCGCACGAGCTCTTCAAGAAGCTGGGGAACGCCGGCCTCCTGGGCATCACCAAGCCGGTCGAGTACGGCGGCATGGGCCTCGACTTCTCCTACAGCGTCGTCTTCGCCGAGGAGCTCGGGCACTGCCACTGCGGCGCCATCCCGATGGCCATCGGCGTGCAGAGCGACATGGCGACCCCGGCGCTCGCGCGCTTCGGGAGCGATCAGCTGCGCAAGGAGTTCCTGGCGCCCACCGTCGCGGGCGACATGGTCGTGTGCTTGGGCGTGTCGGAGGTCGGCGCGGGGAGTGACGTCGCGGGCATCAAGACCACCGCGGTGAAGGACGGCGGTGACTACGTCATCAACGGCGGCAAGATGTGGATCACCAACGGCACCCAGGCCGATTGGATCTGCTTGCTCGCGAACACCAGCGACGGCCCGTCGCACAAGAACAAGTCGCTCATCTGCGTGCCGATGAAGACCCCTGGCATCACCATCGAGCGCAAGCTCAAGAAGCTCGGCATGTGGGCGAGCGACACCGCGCAGATCTTCTTCGAGAACGTGCGCGTGCCGCAGGCGAACCGCATCGGTGAAGAGGGTGCGGGTTTCCTCTATCAGATGCTGCAATTCCAGGAGGAGCGCCTCTGGGGTGCGGCCAACGCGCTCACCCCGATGTCGAACACCATCGACTGGACCATCGAGTACACGCGCGAGCGCAAGACGTTCGGCCAGCCGGTGCTCGACAACCAAGTGGTGCACTTCACTTTAGCGGAGCTCGCGACCGAGATCGAAGCGCTGCGGGCGCTGGTGTACCGCGCCACCGAGCTCTACATGGGCGGCGAGGACGTCACCAAGTACGCCTCGATGGCGAAGCTCAAGGCCGGCCGCTTGTCGCGCGAGGTCGTCGACAAGTGCCTGCAGTTCTGGGGCGGCATGGGCTATATGTGGGAGTCGCGCATCAACCGCTTCTACCGCGATGCGCGGCTGCTCTCGATCGGCGCTGGTGCCGATGAGATCATGCTCGGCATCATCTGCAAGCTGATGAACACCCTGCCGCGCGCGAGGAAACCATGAGCACCGTCGACGTTCGTATCGAGAACGCCATAGCGACACTCACCCTGAATCGTCCCGAGGCGTTGAACGCCTTGAACACCCAGATGATGGACGAGCTGCACGCCGCGGCGGCCCGCGTCGAGCACGACGCTTCGGTACGCGCCGTCATCCTCACCGGCGCCGGCAAGCACTTCATGGCCGGCGGCGACGTGAAGTTCTTCGCCGAGACCGTGGCGAAGATCCCCGATGCCAACGAACGCCGCGTCCTCTTCGAGAAGTTCGTCGGCCGGCTGCATCCGCTCATGACGTCGTTGCGTCGGATGCCCAAGCCGGTGATCGCGAGCGTCCGTGGCGCCGCCGCGGGTTTCGGCTTGTCGTTGATGATGGCCGCCGACTTGGCCGTTGTAGCGGACGATAGCTACTTCACCCTCGCGTATTGCAACATCGGCACGAGCCCCGACGGCTCTTCGACCTACGTGTTGCCGCGCCTCGTGGGGATGAAGCGCGCCATGGAGATCGCGCTGCTGGGGGATCGCTTCGACGCGAAGCATGCCCTGGCGATTGGCCTCGTGAACCGCGTGGTGCCGGCCGCCGAGCTCGATGCTCATGTGAACGCTTTGGCGGAGCGACTCGCCGCCGGGCCGACCGCCGCGCTGGGCCGCACCAAGCAGCTCATCAACCGCTCGCTCGAGAACGACTACGACACGCAGTTGCAGATGGAAGCCGAGGCATTCGCGGCGTCCGCCGCGGGTGAGGATTTCCAGCGTGGTGTCGGCGCGTTCGTGGACAAGAAGAAACCGGAGTTCGTGGGACGATGAGCACTCTCAAAGGCAAGACCCTCTTCATCACCGGCGCGTCACGCGGCATTGGCCATGCCATCGCCATGCGGGCGGCGCGCGACGGCGCCAACATCGTGATCGCGGCCAAAACGGCGGATCCGCATCCGAAGCTGCCGGGCACCATCCACTCCGCCGCGGCGGACATCGAGAAGGCGGGCGGCAAGGCGCTGCCGCTGACCGTTGACGTGCGCAACGAGGAGAACATCCAGGCGGCGGTCGCCGAGGCGGTGAAGACCTTCGGCGGCATCGACATCTGCGTGAACAACGCCAGCGCCATTCAGCTGACGGGCACCTTGGAGACCGAGCCCAAGCGCTTCGACTTGATGTTCGGTGTCAACGTGCGCGGTACCTTCATGACCTCGCGCGCTTGCTTGCCGCACTTGTTCAAGGCGTCGAACCCGCACATCTTGAACCTGTCGCCGCCGCTGTCGATGAGCGCCAAGTGGTTCAAGAATCACGTGGCCTACACGATGGCGAAGTACGGCATGAGCATGTGCGTGCTCGGCATGGCCGAGGAGTTCCGCAAGCAAGGCGTGGCGGTGAACGCGCTGTGGCCGCGCACCACCATCGCCACCGCCGCGGTGAACATGCTGGGTGGTGAGGACATGATGAACGCCTCGCGCACGCCGGACATCATGGCGGACGCGGCGCACGTCATCCTCACGAGCGACAGCAAGAAGACGACAGGGAACTTCTTCATCGACGACGAGGTGCTGCTGAAAGCGGGCGTCACCGACCTCGACAAGTACGCTGTGGTGAAGGGCGGCAAGCTCATCCCCGACTTCTTCATCGATTGATGCGCTACGTCGCGCTCGCTGTGGTGTTGCTCGCCGCCGGGCGCGCTCATGCCTGGGGTGAGCGCGGCCATGACGTGGTGACCCGCGTCGCGGCGCGCTTGGTCGCCGCGCGCATGCCCGATGATCCGTCGTTGTCGGCGCCGCTGACGAGCCGCGAGCACATGCTGGCGCACCTCGCGAACGTGCCGGACATCGTCTGGCGCAGCGGCGAGCAGTCGGTGACCAAGGCGAACGGGCCGACGCACTACATCGACTGGGAGAAGATCCTGCCTCAGCCAACGTATGCGGGCGCGCCGCGTACGTACGCTAAAGCGGTCGAGCTGGCGAAAGCGAAGAACCTCGACATGGCCGCCGACGTCGGCACCGCGCCGTGGCGCGTCGCGCAGCTCGCCCAGGCGCTGACCGCGGCTTTGGCGAAGGTGAAGCAGCTGCCCGCTTCGGAGCTGGCGAATGGTGGCAAGCAGCTCGAGGAGCGGGTCAACGAAGCGCTGCTCTACGCGGGGTTGCTCGCGCACTTCGTGGGCGACTTGTCACAGCCACACCACAACACCGAGGACGCCGACGGCTGGCGGACAGGCCAGGGCGGCATCCACGCATACTTCGAGAGCGAGCTGGTGAACGTCGCGCCGCTACAGCTCGAGGCCGACGTGTACGCCACCGCGCTCGCGACCCAACCCGCCAAAGCGCTCATCGCCGCCGCGGACGCCGGCACCGACCCGCTCACCATCGCTTTAGCGGAGAGCTTCGACAGCCTGCGCTATGTGGAGGAGGTACGCGCGCTAGACGCCACCCACGCCGTCACCGCCAAAGGCGACACCAAGAAGAAGCACGCCAAGCGCAAACCCGTGAGCGCCACCCTCCCGTATTTCCAGGGCCGCATCACCGAGCGTTTGGCCACTGGTGCCGACGTGCTAGCGACCATTTGGATCAACGCCTGGACCGCTGCCGGCAAGCCGGACATGCGCGCGTACAGGAGCTACGCGTACCCGACGCACCCGGAGTTCGTGGCGCCGAGCTACATCGAGTAATACGTGTGGACGCCCCGTCATTGTTTCCAGAGGCCCTCATGCACCAGCGACTCGTGTTTCGTGACGCACCCGAGAATGAAACTGCGCTTCAGGCGCTGAGGCGTCTGGCCGACTTCTTCTCCGCGCTGGGCCAGCGCATCGAGGGGACACCGATGGCAGCGCAAGCGCTCGATGACGCGCAGAAGCGCCTCTCTTCATTCTTGGGGATCGAGGTCACGCTCCCACGGCCCTATCGCGAGATCGTCGTCGGCTTCGGGGTGCCCACGTTCGAGCGGAAGCGCCTCTTCTTCGCGCCAGATGAGCTCAAGGACGGACTGCACGGGGTAGCCATCACGGATCAATTCGAGACGCGGACGGAGGACGAGATCTCGGAGCTCGAGCGCTGCCTCACAGTCGGCCAGCCTGACGAAGGCACCGCGTCATTCTGGCTCGCGCGACGCGATGACGGCGCCCTTCATTGGTTCGACGCCGATGCGCCTTTCGCTCTCGATCAGCCGAAGACCTTCGACCAAGTGGTCGGTGCGTGGGTGCGGGAGCACATCGAGAACGCGGAGCACTTCCTCGCCAACGGCTCCACGCCGCTGCCGGATGGGAGCTGGCGGCATCCGTAGCGCGCTTAATCCGGGGCGTCTCCGGATGCCAGAAGCTCGCTGCGGCGCAGCTCGAACTCGGCGATGCTCAAACGGCCGGCGAGGGCGTCGGACGCGATAGCGGAGAGGGCGGAGCGTGTCTCGGCGGGTAGCGCGCGATACGTGAAGGCGTGGATAGTGCTGTTCTTGGTCGGCCGGCCCTTGGCGAGCTCGTGTCGGACGAGCTCGGTGAGCGCGAGGGCGGTGCCGAGGACCAGCATGGCTTCGGCGTCGACGCCCGGCGAGGTGTAGCTCGCCTCTTGCCGCGCTTTCGCGCCGCGGTCGAGTGGGTCGGGGTTGCTCCAGGGGTCGACGCCTCCTGGAGGCGTGGGTTGAGCGCTTGATTGCCGTTCGGTCAGCCCCGTGACGTAGAATCCATCCGCGCCGAGCCGCTTGGCCTCCGTGTGTAAGTACTGCTCGAGCTCCTTACCTTTTTTGATGCGCACCGGCACCACGATGGGACCAAGGTCGGTGTGCGCCTGCTTCGGCTCCGGACCGATGATGTTCCGCTGGAACGGACGCGTATACTCCTCGTTGGCCGCGAGCAGCGTGACCAGTGCCATGACCACCATCATGCGCGCACCACCTCACACGTCCAGCTCACCCCAACGACTGGACACGCAACGATGACAAACAGGCAGATCCGCGGCGGACGAAGCAAGCAGGAAAAACCTGGCCCGCGGGAAGAGTGCAACGCGTCAACGCAGCCGCGATGACGGCGATCGAGCAACAGCTGCACGCGTGAGACGATTCGTCCCTGCCCGGCTGGCGGTGACGACGACGCGTCGTGGGCAATGCGGAGCGCGATAACACGAGTCATCGTGTGGGCCCTTACGGAGAGCGCAATGGAAGCGCGAATGAACGCTTTTCCCCAGCCTACCGCCGCTGTGAATCGCCAGACAGTCGAACGGCCACCTGCGAAGTGGAAGGCGGGCCGCCTCGACATCAATGTCAATTATCCATACGCCGTGCTCAGTCAACCGCGGGACTGGGGTCGCTTCGGCAGCGATGCCGATTCCATTCTTCGGAATTTGACTCTGCGCCGGATGGAATGGGCTGCTCGCGAGCTTCGCGGAAGGGCGACCATTCCGCATGGGCCACACACCTTCGCGTGCAGGCCATGGAATGTCGGTGCTGCCGCTCCACGCACCAGTCCGCCAGCGACGATCCCCGCGGGCCAAGCCGAATACGCGCAGAAGCAGCTGAGTGATCCGACCGCGGTTCCCGACTTCGCGTTTCTCGAAGCGTGCCTCGGCGGCCGGGCGACCGATGTGTCCTCTAAAGCGTTCGGCAGCCGTACCATGAGCATCGTGGAGCTAGACAACGGCTTGCGCTGCCTGTGGAAGCCGGCGCGCTCGGAGTCGTCGCCTCCGAGGAACAATCTCGAAGTTGGGCTGGAAGCCCAGCGCGAGGCGGCGGTCTACGTCATTGATCGCGTCATGGGTCACTATGCTGGTGTGTTGCCGACCATCTATCGCGCGGTGAATGAAGAGATGGGAGCGCTATTACCTCTCGTCACTCCCTCTGCGAGCAACGTCGTCGACGCGACGGTATGGCATCGCCTCGCGGTCTTCGACATGGTCATCGGCAACCTCGATCGACACGAAGGTAATTTCCTCGTATCAGGGACCACCATCATCCCCATCGACCACGGCCTGACGATGCCCCTCAGAAACGGCGCGCAGGGCTATATGAACGCTTTGTTTTCAACGACCGCCCCGATGAATCGCGACGACCGCCGCGCGCTCGAGGCTCTCGTCGAGAATCGCCATGCGCTCTCGGGGGAGCTTACGCGGCTCGGGTTGAGCGCCCAGGCCGTTGACGCCATGTACGAGCGCGTCACGCTCTTGCTGAAGGATGGTTGGAGTACAGATTGGTTTTCGAATCCATGAGCTGACCGTGATAGCGGAGAGGGCGGCGTAACCCTCGGTTAGCGCAAGGCACTGCTCTCGATCAACGCGTCAACGCGACCGTTCACACGAATGGATTCGCGACGGTTGCGGCAACAGGCGGATGCTCGCGGTTGATGGTGTCGAGGGCGGTTTGCATCCGCTGGCGGAGCGCGTCGAGGATGGCCGAGCGTTTGCTCTCGTCCGTGCTCGCCTCGCGCCAAGCGCGTCGGACGTCGATGTGCTCGGGCACGCGCATGTACGCGACGCGCGGGCCGACGGGGCGCGGTACGAAGCGCGAGATGGTGTCGCGTAGCGTCCCGGTGCAGTAGTCGGCGCGGAGGCGCTTGCAGTTCTCGGCGATCTGCTCTTGCGTCATGCGGGCGGCGCGATACATCTCGGGGGTGAGGTGCAGCAGGCGCTCGCCTGTCCGCAAAAGCGACCGGACGAGCTTCGGGTCGACGTCCGCCGAAGGATTGTTGCGCAGCCAGCGTGACGCCGAGCGCTCCACGGCGCGCATGTCGGCGATCGGATTGTCCTCTTTGGCGGGCAAGGAGCCGATGAGGCTACGGACCTTCGCCGTTATGGCGCCAAGCACGCGCGCTTGGTTTTCGAAGTAACCAGCGTGTCCGTCGAGCTGCACGCCGACCTTTGCCGCGTCCTTCGCGAGCATGGCCGAGTAGACCGCGTGGACCCGGTGGCCCAAGTCCTCGCCGCTACGCTTTTGCAGACCAAGGCGCCGCTCGATGTAGTCGAGCTCTCGGCCAAGCGCCCGCGACTCGTCCTTCTCGAAGGCGAGCTTCCAGACGATCGGCGCGATCACCACGGGACGCGGATCGCCGCTCGCGTCCGCCCGGCGGCAAGCCTCGATGGCCATGTCGAGCGCGCCGGAGAACAAGCTCGCGACATGGTCCGCGTGCCAACCGACATGGCCCTCCGGGTGGAGGAGCACACCGTGTCCCTCGAGCGCCCAAGTCGTGGAGTGGTCTCGAGCGGCCTCACCGCCTCCAGGGATCTGCGCGATGAGATTGTTCGCGAGCCAAAAGCTCTGCGCCGCGGCGCCCATGCCGTTGACGACCCCATGCGTCGCCCAGCTGGCCATGAGCGGCGCGAAGCGCGACGAGATCTCTTTGTCGAGCATCCAGTCGGTAAAGAACTCTGGGTGATTGGGCGTGATGAACGCCGCCGTGCTTGGATTGACGACCGCGCGGAACCGCGCCGCGTCGGCTTCCGGCAGATCGATCGTCGTGATCTTCGTGAGGCCTTGGACGCCCGGGATGCGATTGAGCAGCGGCACCCTGCGCAAGAACGGGATGCCGCCGAGATTGATCACCCGATTCACCGGCCCGAGCACGCGCATCAGGAGAGGGTTGGGTGTCGGCGCAACGAACGTGGTGAGCCGATTGGGTTTGGCGTGCGCCACCGCCTGTGGGGTCGCTGGCACGAGCGTGCCACCACGCACGGTGACATCGGCGGAGGCCTGGCGCGCGATCTCCACCGCGGGCTTTTGCATCACCGGGACGCGTCCCGCGGTGACCGGGGCCTCCCCTGGTTTCGCGGTAGGGGCGGGGGTCGAGCTCTGAATCCCCATCCCCCGGCGGGTATCGGAAGTGCCGGTAAACTTCGGAGACTGGGTCGATTCGAGCACGAAGCCACCTCAATTTTCGTATGTCAGCGTGCTCCCTGTATCGGCGCATACGTGTGGTTGTTGTGCGTGGCGCTCTGACGTAGCGACAGACCCGTCTCCGGTGTAAGCCAACGGTAGGCGGCTAGCCCAATTCGGGGCTCCCGAGCCGTCGACCATGCACGCTTTGAGTTTTGAAGAGCTCGACGCCGAGAGCGCCGCTTTCGACGCGACGGTCGCCCGCACTCCGGAGATCGATCTCTACTGCTCGTCGAGCACCTGGATCTTGCCGGCGCACGCGGCCTTCGCGCCGCACCAGCGCTCTTTCATCCGCCGTACCGAGCACGGCTATCTGACGCTCGCGAGTGACGACCAGACACGGCGGGTGCTCATGCCGCTCGAGCTGTCGTGGGGCTTTCCCTCGGCGCTCATCGGCGAGCGGCCGGAGGACATGGTCATCGATCTCGCGATGTTGCTCGGGAGTGAGCGGCGAAGTTGGGAGCTCGTGGCGTTGGGTGGCATCGTGCCGGGCTCGCGTGCCTTCGATGCGTTGCTCCGGCATCTCTCGCACCGCTACCGCCTGATGAAGGGCGAGTCGACGCGCCGCTACCGGGCCTCGCTCGTGAACGGCATCGACGGCTATCTTGGCAAGCGCTCGCGTGACTTTCGTAAGAGCCTGCGCCGCTCGCGTGAGAAGGCGAGCGCCATCGGCATGACCTTCGAGCGAGTGCCGTCGGGCTCATCCGCTAAAGAGGTCTACGAGCGTGTGCTCGCCGTCGATAAGCGCAGCTGGAAGGGACTCGAGGACAGCGGCTTGAGCTCCGAGGCGATGGCCACGCACTATCGCTTGCAAACCCAGCGCCTGCTCGCGCGCGACAACCTGCGGTTGTGGTTCGCGCGTCACGAAGACCGTGACGTCGGCTACATCTTGGGTGGGGTGTTCGCCAACACGTACCGCGGCCTGCAGTTCGCGTACGACGACGACTACTCGGCTATCGGGCTCGGCAACCTCATGCAGCTCGTGACCCTCGAGGCGCTCTGCGAGGAGGGCGTGGCGCTCTACGACTTGGGGTCCGATGTGGCGTACAAAGCGCGTTGGGGCGACGAGTGCTTCGAGACCATGACGATCCTCATCGCCGGCTGAAGCACCCGCCGCTCCCGCGCCAATCAATCGATGTACGGTGACGTGACCGCGACGATGCGCGCGCGCAGATCGCCTAGCATCAGCGCCTCTTCGCCCGACAGCGTGCCACCCGCGATGAGCGCGTCGAACTCCGCTTTCGCGTCATTCAAGATCTGCAGCGCCTCGAAGCTCTGCGCCGCTTTCAACGCGTCGATGGTCATCTTGCGCGTCGCGAAGTCACGCAGGCCGTCGACGTTCCTGAGCTGCGCGCCCGCTTCGGCGATGATCGCGGAGAGCATCGTGTCGGGTTGGCCGCTGATGTTCGGGTACGGACGGTTGGTGTGGATGAGCAGCAAGTCGAACACGTACTGCGACATGCGATTCAGGAGCAGCGGTGAGTCGACGTACTTGAGCGGGTTGTCCGGGGTGCCGATGCGCGCGACCACGACCTCGTTCCAGGCGTATGCCGCGTCGGCGTCATTGCCGGCGCGCACGAAGCCCAAGGTCGGCTCCACGTACGTCGGGAAATAGCGGGCGTAGCCGTCGAAGTTATTGTCGCGCGCGATGACGAAGCAAATGAGATCGAAGTCCGGCTCGCGCGTGTAGCGCAGCGGGTCGGCGCCGGTGTCGAATTGCCCACAGGTCGGGTCGAACACCTGATCGGCGTCGGTGCAGAACGGCGCGGTCGGCGCATCGGGCGTGAGGCTGTAGAGATAGCCGATGGCTTGCGCGTCATACGCTTGCGGACCGGCCGCGGCGATCGAGTCGGCATCGACCAGGTAGTCCATGACCGAGCCCGACGGCGGCGTGAGCGAGCCCTTGAAGTTGTGGCGCAGGCCGAGCGTGTGGCCGATCTCGTGCGCGATGACGTGCTGGATGAAGGTCTCGAACGGCGCCTCGGCCGCCGCTGCTTCCTTCACGAAGCGCCAGTCGTCCATCCACTCGATGGCCGAGCCGCTCCCCGCGCCGCGGTTCCATTGCAGCCCGTAAATGTTCGGACGTGGCTTGGCCGGCCGCGCGGTGGCGTCGCCACCCAAGATGTCGACGTAGTCGAACCAGGTGCTGTTGAAGTACACGCTCGCGCCGCGCGTCTCGCCGGTGTTCGGGTTGATGCGCCAGTCCGCGAAAGCAAACCCCGCCTGTGGGTCCGGATCGAAGATGATGAAGTTCTTGTCGTCATCGGCGTACGACTCGCCATCATTGCCGAGGCGCACCGACAAAGCCTCGAAGCCGAAGACCTCGTTCCACGAGAGCACGGCGCGCTGCACGGCGCCGACGATGTCGTAGCTGGCGAGGCGCGGGTCCGAGTCGGGACCGTCGATGTACTGCTGCAAGAGCGGCGAGATCACGAACTCGACGGGCGGCGCGCCGGGCGCGATGGCGAAGTGGACCGGGAGCTGCGCCGGGAAGCCGTAGTTGGTGATCCAGAACGGATCCGACATGAAGTAGTTGTCGGTGGCGAGCGGGAGCACCGGCACGTAGGCCTCGGACTCCTTGTATGCACGCAGCGCGACGCCGAGCGTGCCCGAGGCGCGGTACGGATTCACCTCGGTCGGATCGATGGCGTACTTGTCGTCCGGGATGTCGGTGTAGCCGGTGAAGACCTTCTCGAAGGTCACGCCGTCCGCGATGGCGCGGAAGCGCTGCAGGTACGACAGCTCGATCTCGAAGCGGCGGGGCTGGCCGTCATCGGGCAGGTAGCCGAACGAGTAAGCGTCGCTCACGAAGTCGAAGTCCGACAGACCTTCCGTGACGTCGATGAGCACGTAGTTGTCGGCGCCGTGACGGCGCTCGAAGTCGCGGAAGCCATCGACGATGGGGAAGGCGTCGACCAGGACCTGCGGATTGTAGAGGTCGCTGATCTTGCGGCGCGCGTCGACGTCGAAGACGTAGAGCTTGCCGTTCTGGAGCTCGAACGAGATGACGCGGGTGCCGAGGTTCACCGGACGGCCACCCAGGACACCGCCTGGGAAGAACTGCTTCAGGAAGACGGTGTAGAACCACTGCTTGCCCAAGGCGTTGCGGTTGATGGCGAGGTAGAAGTGCTCGTCGCCGTCGTCCTGACCGCCCGCGAGCTGGATGGCGGGCTTCTTCGTGGGCTTCTTGACCGGCATGAACATGGCCGACGCGTCGATGGGCTCACCACCACCGCCACCATCATCACCGCCACTACCGCACGCCGCTATAGCGGTCACAGCACCAAACAGAACGAGAGCACGCGCCCACCGGGCAACGTTGTGTCCCATGATTCCCCCCGAGGTTTTGGGATTTCCCCGGGCGCATGAAGCCCACACTCCGAAGCGTTTGGGAAGAACCAGAAGGGGGACCGGCGGTCATGAACGGTCGGTAACCAAAACTTTGGTGTGAGGGTACCGTCCGTACGCGGGCTCGAAAGCGCCGCGCTGAGCTGAGCGCTACTCGGTCGCGACCACCATGCTCGTGCCGCTACCGTCGTCGCCCAGCGGCTCGAAGCGGCCGCCCATGTGCTTCGCCATGAACTCCTCCGCTAAAGCGAAGAAGGCGAGGCGGTTGGCCGGGCGCGCGAAGCCGTGGCCCTCGTCGGGGAAGACCGCGTAGGTCACGGGGATCTTCTTGGCGCGCATGGCGGCGACGATCTGCTCGGACTCGGCCGCCTTGACGCGGGGGTCGTTCGCGCCCTGGGCGATGAGCAGCGGGCGCTCGATGGCCTCGACGTGGGTGAGCGGCGAGCGCTCGCGCAGGAAGGCTCTCCCTTCCTCGCTGCGTGGGTCGCCGACGCGCTCGTAGACCATGGCGAGGAACGGCTTCCAGTAGGGGGGCACCGCGGCGATCCAGGTCCCGAGGTTCGATGGGCCGACGATGTCCACGCCGCAGCGGAAGAGCTTCGGGGTCTTGGTCATGCCGGTGAGCACCGCGAAGCCGCCGTAGCTGCCGCCGAAGATGCCGACCGTGTCTTCCTTGGTGATGCCCTGCTCGACCGCCCACTTCACGGCATCGACGAGGTCATCGTGCATGGTGCCGCCCCAGCCGCGGTTGGCGAGGTTCACGAACTTCTTTCCGAAGCCGGTCGAGCCCCGGTAGTTTACTTGCAGCACGGCGTAGCCGCGGTTCGCGAGCCACTGCGCGGCGCCGTCGTAGCCCTCCGAGTCACGCGCCCACGGGCCGCCGTGCACGTAGAGGATCATCGGCAGGGGCCGCTCGGGGAGCCGCGTGTCCTCGCGTGGCGTCGCGTAGGGCAGGGTGAGATACGACACCAGCTGTACGCCATCGCGGGCAGGGATGATGACCGGGCGGCGGCTCGCGAGCTGCGCCTTCTCCAAGACGCTGCGCGCGGAGAACAAGAAGCGCGCCTCGCGGGTGCCGCGGTCGTAGGCGTAGAAGCGTAAGGGAGCGTTGCCCGCGAAGGTCACCACCCAGTGCTGGTCGTCGAGCGTCGCGGACCAGGTGATGTTGCCCGGCTCGACGGCGCGCAGCGCGGTGAGATCGGCGGCGATCGCCGGGTCGATGATCACCGTGCTCGTGGTGTCATACTCGAACATGGCGGCCTGTGGCGCCTTCGTCGTGGGGTGGAAGATGATCTCGCTGACGTCCGCTTTCGCGTCATCGGCGATGAGCCGCGCCTTGAGCGTCTTCAGGTCGAGCGCCATCAAGGCGGTGGTGTCGCGGCCTCGGCCGTCCGCGATGTAGAGCGTCTTGCCGTCGCCCGAGAAGGCGAGGACGCCGCTGCCGAGCTCGTCGCCGAAGTCGAAGTGGACGATGTTCTTGGTCTTCACGGTCTTGCCGCGCTCGACCAGCACGATGTCGACGCTGCCGTCCGCGTTGGTGCGCTCGCCGGCGATGAGCTTGAAGTCGTCGCTCACGTGCATGTTCGTGAGCTTCGCCTTGTTTTCGAAGAGCGGCTTCAAGGTGGCGTGGTCGAGATCGAGCTCGAACAGGTCGTGCCACTCTGGGTCGCGGCGATTCAAGGCCACCACGGCGCTCGACTTCTTGAGCGTCGACATGCCGACGACGCTCGCCATGACGTTCTGGAAGGCAGTCGCGTCACGCGCTTCGCCGCTCGCGACGTCGAGGACGAAGAGGTGCCAGTTCTCGTCGCCGTCCTTGTCCTGCGCGTAGATGATGTGGCGGTTGTCGAGGGCCCAGCGGTACGAGCGGATGCCGCGCTTCGCGTCGTTGGTGATGGCCTTGGCGCTTGCGAGGTCGTTCGTGGGGCCGACCCAGACGTTGAGGATGCCCGCGACCGGCGCGAGCCAAGCGAGCTGCTTGCCGTCGGGCGACAGGTGCGGCTCGATGTGGTCGGGCGAGCCGAACAGATCGCGCCGCGGGATGATCGCGAGCTCCGCTTTCTGCGGTAACGTCGAGGCTGACGCCGAGATGTCTACCTGTGCCCCATCCGTTTTCACGGACTCGGGCTCCGGGGATTTGCTGCACGCAACAGCGAACAGCACGACACACAGCGTCAGCCGCGCGCTCATTTCGCGGCCACCGGCTTCGGCATGCCGGGGATCAGCTCGGCGCCGTTCTTGATGTCGATGGTCGAGCCGGCGAAATCGTCACCGACCTCCTCGAAGCGGCCACCCAAGTGCTTGGCGAGGAAGGCCTCGGCCACCGCGTTGAAGGCCATGCTGTTCTCGGGGCGCTTGAAGCCGTGCCCCTCGTCGCTGAAGACCACGTAGGTGACGGGGATCTTCTTCTCGTTCATCGCGGTGACGATCTGGTCGGACTCCGCCTGCTTCACGCGCGGGTCGTTGGCGCCCTGGCCGATGAGCAAGGGCTTGACGATCTTGTCCGCTTTGGCGAGCGGCGAGCGCGAGGTCAAGAACGCGCGACCCTCCTCGGTCGAGTTGTCGCCGACGCGGCTCGTGAACAACGCTTTGGCGGGCGCCCAGTAGGGCGGGATGGTCGAGAGCAGCGTCACGAGGTTCGACGGGCCGACGATGTCGACGCCGCACGCGAAGACGTCCGGCGTGAAGGTGAGGCCGACGAGCGTCGCGTAGCCGCCGTAGCTGCCGCCCATGATGGCGACGCGCTTGGGGTCGGCGATGCCTTCCTTCACGGCCCAATCGACGGCGTCGATGAGGTCGTTGTGCATGGTGCCGGCCCACTCCATCTTGCTCGCGTTCACGAACGCTTTTCCGAAGCCGGTCGAGCCACGGTAGTTCACGCTCAAGACGGCGTAGCCACGGTTCGCGAGCCACTGATGCGTGCGATTGAAACCCCAGGTGTCGCGCGCCCACGGACCACCGTGCACGAGCAACACCGTCGGCAAGGGCTTGGCGGGCTTCGACGCATGCGCGGCCACCGCATCGACGGGGAGCGTGAGGTAGCTGGGCAGATCGAGGTTGTCGCGGGAGCGGATGGTCACCGACTGCATCGCCGCGAGCGGCGCGTCTTCGAGCTTCGGCTGATTCGAGAAGAGGAACTTCGCGGTCTTGGTGGCGCGGTCGTACGCGAAGTACTTCACCGGCCCCTGGTCGTGCACGAAGGTGAGGATCCACTTGGACTGGTCGTGCGACGCGTTGACGCCGACGAGGTCACCGTCGTCCGCCGCCTTCCAGGCCGCGAAGTCCGCCTCGAGCTTCGGGTCGAGGATCTTCCAGCTGATGCGGCCTGGGTCCGACACCACGGCTTGCACGGTGTGCTCGACCGGATGGATGACGAAGCTGCTGATGTCGGCGCCGCCGGCCTCGGCGATGAGCTTCTTCTCCTTGGTCTTGAAGTCGTAGGCGTAGAGCGCGGCGGTGTCGCGGTCGCGGCTATCGAGCAGGGTCAGCGTCTTGCCGTCCTTGCTGAAGTCGACGGGGTTGGTCGCCATGGTGTCGTCGAACGGCACGTGCATGATGCTGCGCCAAGCGCCGCGCTTCTTGGTGTCGGGCTCGAGGATCTCGCTCGAGCCGTCGTCGTTGATCTTGCTGGCGATGCGGGCGTTGAAGTCGTCGTCGGTGGTGAAGCCGGCGAGGTTGTCCTTGTTCTCGGTGACGAGCTTCATGGCGCCGGTGAGGATGTCGACACGGTAGAGGTCGTGAACCTTGGGATCACGCTTGTTCAGGCCGATCAGGACTTCCTTGGGCTTCTTCCAGGAGACGTTGGCGATCTCGGCGCGCACACCGTCGAACGGCGTGAGGTCGCGCTCGCTGCCCTTGGCGAGATCGACGGCATAGGCGCGCCAGTTCTCGTCACCGTCTTTGTCCTGCAAGTAGACGATGTGATTGTTGGTGTACGTCCAGAAATAGTCGCGGATGCCGCGCTTCACGTCGTGGGTGACCGGCTTGGCCTGCGCGAAGTCGTTGGACGGCCCGACCCAGACGTTGAGGACGTTGTTGACCGGCGCGAGGAAGGCGATGCGCTTGCCATCGGGTGAGATGCGCGGCGCGGCGCGCTCGGGATTACCGAAGAGCACCTCGCGGCTTATGAGATCGACGGTCGTGACTGGCGCGGCTTCGGCGCTTGTGGTCGAACCGTCGCTGGCAGTGGGCGCGGCGGCGACTTCCTTGTCGTCACCACGGTCACTGGCGCACGCGACGAACACCGGCACCAGCGCAAGCCACGACAGGCGCAGCAAAGTCTTCTTCATGACGTTATCTCCCTCGTTGGCACGCCTCTTAGCCCATGCGGGGCGGCAGTGAAACCCCGCGGCAGGCTGGTGCTCATCGGCGTGCTCGCCGTAACCGCCATCGCGGTCGCGCCCATTCCGCAATCCTCGTCGCCGTTCGCCGACGAGGTCGATCAGAAGGGCATGCAGCTCGGGCTGTCGGCGGTCTCGGGGCGCACCACCCGCGACGCTTTCATGCGTGATCTCGCCATCATCGACCCGTTGCATCAGCTCGATCCTTACCTCGTGGTCGGCGAGCGCAGCGTGGCGCTCTATCGCGACGTCAAGCACCACGCGCTCGTCGCCGAGGTCAGCCTGCGCACGAGCGAGCCGGCCGAAAAGCCGTCATGGCGGACGATGGTCGTCGACCCCGGCCATTGGGGCGGCACCTGGTCGCAGCTCGAGCGCCGTCACGTCACGGTGGGCGGCGGCGGGCCGGTGCGCGAGGGTGACTTGACGCTCGCGACCGCGCTCAGGCTGCGCGCCAAGCTCCCCGACGTGCGTCTCACCCGCACCCAAGTCGCGACGGAGGCGTTCCCGCTCGGCGTGCGCGCGGACTACGACCAAGCCTTCGAGCAGCGCATCATCATGGGCGAGAGCTTCTCGCCTTGGCTCGGGTGGCCGACCTTGGCCGACGTGCTCCGCCTGTGGCCCGAGCGCAACGCCATGGCGGACAAGCGCGCCTACGAGACGTACACGCACTTCGACTTGCGCAGCCGCCCCGCCGGCGTGCGGCCCGACGAGATTTTCGTGTCGGTCCACTATAACGTATCGAACGTCGGTCAGGCGAACGGCATCATGGCGTTCATCTACGGGGACGCCTTGGAGGGGGAGCTCGCGACGCCATCCCAGCGCTACTGGGCGGTGCGGCGCGCCCTCGATGGGACCTTGTCGGTGTCGCGGGAGCTCGCGACGCAATTCGCCTGGGCCCTCCAGAAGCGCATGGGCTTGCCACCCATCGGCGAGAATCCCAACGCCGAGAAACCCAACCGCATCACCCTCGACGGCGCGGCGGGCGTGCACGCGCGCAACCTCGCCGTGCTGCGCAGGGCGCCTGGGCCGGCGGTGCTCCTCGAGGGGCCGTGCATGAACGACGCGGCCGAGTACCCGCGCTTCTTGAACGAGCGGGTGAGCCTCGACGGGGTCATGGTGCCGGTGCGGGCCGAGGAGTACGCGGACGCGATCGCGGACGTGGCGCGCCGATTTTTTGCGCTTTCCGGGGCGGCCCCGTAACTTCGCCCCATGAAGAACCTGCTGGCGACGGTCTTGGGTGCGTGCGTGGCGATGCTGATGACCAGCGGGGTCGTTGCCTTGGCGACCGCGCAGAGCGACAAGACACCCGCGCATGAACGCCACGAAGGCCGCACCATCGAAGACGCCACCCTGCCCGAGGGCGACGCGTACGCCGTCTCCGACGACGAGCTCGACCAGCGCATCTCGGCGCTCATCGACGCCCAGTACGAGCAGGTGGTCGAGAAGCGCGTGGCTCTGTAGCCTCCTCTTCTCGCTGCTGGGCTGTCACGGCGGCCCACCGGCTCCCAAGTCCTCTGGCATCCAGTCGACGAAGCTGGTGGTGCGGCATGCCCGCCGGCTGAACAACGAGCTCCTCACGCTCGTCGCCGAGAACGGCGTCATCACCCAGGTGCTGCCGGACGACGCCGCGGTCGAGGGTGAAGCGGAGGCGACACGGCTCGATCTCGCGGGGCGATGGATCGTGCCCGCGTACATCGACAGTCACGTCCACGCGGCGTATCTCGCGACCATCTCGCGCTTCCCTGATCGTGGCATCGCGGCGGCGGTCGATCTCGGTAAGCCTTTGAGCACCATGGGTGCCACGTACAACGGCTTGCAGCTGATGAGCGCTGGACCGTTGATGACGGCGCCTGGTGGCTACCCCACGCAGAGCTGGGGCCGCGACGGCTACGGGCTCGAGGTCGCGGGACCCGCTGAGGCCGCGGCCGCGGTGGCGAAGGTCGCCGAAGCGGGGGCCAAGGTGGTGAAGCTCGCCTTCTCGGACCCGCCGTCACTCGACGAGGCGACGGCACGCGCGCTGGTCGAGGCGGCGCACGCGCGGGGGCTGAAAGTCGCGGCGCACGCTTTAACGGACGCACATGCGGCGCTCGCGGCGAAGGTCGGCTGCGATGTGCTGGCGCACACGCCGGTCGAGCCACTGTCGGAAGCGACCGTCGCGGCCTGGAGGGGTCGCGCGGTGATCAGCACCTTGTCGGCGTTTGGCGCGGGCGGGCCGGCGCTGGCGAACATCATCGCGTTGCACAAGGCCGGCGCGGTCGTGATGTACGGCACCGACTTTGGCAACTCGACGTACGCCGGCATCGCCAACGCCGAGACCTTCGCGTTGCTGCGCGCCGGCTTCGAGCTGCCACGGATCGTCGACATGGCCACCAAGGTGCCCGCAGCCTACTGGGGCTTCACGGAGCTCGGCGAGCTCACCGTGGGCAAGCGCGCGAGCTTCCTCGCCACCGCGGACCCCCCGACGGAGCGGCCAGACACCTTGGCGGTGCCGATTCACGTGGTCATCGATGGCGTGGAGCGTCGTCCGTAGGCGTCTCGGCGCGGGGCGCGCGGCGGATCAGCTCGACGACCGCCGCGTCGATGTC
>JBDHVB010000016.1:0-40264 GCA_039809465.1 Myxococcota bacterium | reverse complement strand
GACGCGCGCGCCGCTGAGGCACGCGCCGCCAAAGCACGCACCAACGACGCACGCGCCGCTGAGGCACGCGCCGCCAACGCGCGCGCCACCGACGCACGCGCCGCTGAGGCACGCACCGACGACGCACACGCCGCTGAGGCACGCGCCGACGACGCACGCACCGACGAGGCAGGCACCACCGAGGCGCCCGCAGAGGCGGCAGTCGGCGCGCGCACCGAGGGGAAGGGCACGCGCATCGTCCGCTTTGGCGTACTCGCCGCGGGCATCCTGCCGCTCTCGGCGCCGCAGAGCGACATCTTCAGCGCCGGGGTGCTCGCCGCGCTGCGCATCGGCGTCGTGGTACATCCGCTGGTCGAGCTGCAAGCGCAGGCCGGCTATGCCGTGCTCTTCGCAACGCGCGGCGAGGAGACCGGCGGGGTCGCTCCCCTGGCGCTCGGGGGCCGCTTGCGGCCACTCGCGCGGCTGGCCTTCGAAGCACACGGAGGAGTCGCCCTGACCAATGGCGCGGTGCGGCCCTGGCTGGACGCGGCGATTCTCGTGCCCTTGCGCGCCGGCGCCTTCGAAGTCGCGCCAACGCTGATCTACGCACAGGTCTTCGATGGCGGCGGCGCGGCGCGGCCAGGCGACGCCCGACTCCTCGGCGTGGGTGCCGTACTGGTATTTTGACGGCGGCGCGGCTTTAATCGTCATGATGCTGCGTGCGCTGGGTTTGTTGTCCGCTATGGCTATCATGATCGGGTGCGGCCCGGTCGTCGACTTCGCGGCGCGCGACGCGGGCGGTGGCGACGAGAGCCTGACGGACCAAGACCCCGGAGATGACGCTCCAGCCGACGTGGATCCCGGTGACGGCGATGTGGACTCGGGCGACAGCGACGCCGATCCCGGCGACGGCGACGGCGATGACGGACCGACTTACTACTTGCTCGACACCTTCGAGCGCGAGGTGACGGCCGGCTGGGGCACGCCCAACACCGGCGCGGACGACTACGCGTGCATTCCCTTGGCCAGCGCCGAGAACTGGGTCACCGGCGGTAAGGGCCGGCTGCGCGTCGTGAGCCCCGGCGGCGCCGACGATGTCCAGTGTCAGATCGCCGACACCACCGCCGGCAACCTCGACATCGAGGTCGAGCTCGAAGCCACGGCCGGAGCCGCGATCCTCTATGGGCGCGCCATCGCGGACTACACCCGTTATCAGATCGCGATCCCCTTCGGCGGCGGCAGTGTCAGCATCGGCCGCAACGTCTCGGGCAGCTATTCGGAGCTCGCGTTCATCGCCAATCCCACGTCCGCGACGCATCTGCGGGCGCGGCTGCGCATCGAAGGGCCGGCGAGCGCCACCAGCATCGCGGTCACGGTCTGGCCGGCCGGCACCGCGGAGCCCGCGACACCGACGCTGACCGTCACCGACACGAGCGGCATCGTCGGCCGCGGCGTGGGAGTCGCGGCCTACGTGAGCGGCGGCACCATCGACCTCCAGGTCGACGAGCTGCGAGCCACGACTTGGTAGAGTCACGCGGCACCACCCGCTTCGGCCGCTACGAGCTGCTCGAGCGCATCGCCGCGGGCGGCATGGGCGAGGTCTACCGCGCGCGCCTCGCGGGCGTCGAAGGCTTCAAGAAGAGCGTGGCCTTGAAGCGCATTTATCCGCACCTGAGCGGCGATGTCCGTTATCGCGAGCTGTTCATCCGCGAGGCCAAGGTGGTCGCTGAGCTGTCGCACCCGAACATCGTGCAGGTGATGGAGCTCGGCGCGCGCGACGACGACTTGTTCATCGCCATGGAGTTCATCGACGGCGTCGATTTGGGCACGCTCACCAGCTTGCTCGACGAGCGCGACGAGAAGCTCTCCGAAGGCGCGGTCGCGGTCGTCGCCTTCGACGTGCTCGAGGCGCTCGACTACGCCCATCAGAAGCGCGGACCCGACGGCCGGCGGCTCGGGCTCGTGCACCAGGACGTGTCGCCGCAGAACATCTTGCTCGATCCGGAGTCCGGCATCGCCAAGCTCTGCGACTTCGGGGTCATGCGCATCGGCGAGGAGACCAGCGCCGGCGCGGTGCGCGGCAAGGTGGCGTACATGGCGCCCGAGCAAGCACGCGCCCGCGGCATCGACATTCGCGCCGACTTGTTCGCGCTGGCGGCGGTCATGTTCCGCACGCTCACCGGACGGCACGTCGTCGACGGCGCCGGCGAAGAGCAGCGCCTGCAGGCTCTTCGCGCCGGCAAGTGGCCGGACCCACGGGCGGCGCTCGGCGGTGTCGACGCGCGCCTCGCCGAGATCATCGCGCGGGCCCTCGAGCCGGACCTCGCGCGACGCTACGCGACACCGGAGGATATGCGGGGGGACGTCGAGGCGTTCCTGGTGGCGAGCGATCCACGGCGGCTGCGGGCGAGCCTGAAGCAGCAGGTGACCAGCGCGGCGACGGCGCGGCGGGCGAGCTACGACACGGGGAGCGTGTCGATCGAGCCGACTCCGCACGCGGGGATGGCGACCGATGGGTGGACGCGGGTCCTCAGTAGGGCGAGTGATGGAGGGAGTCCGCGGAAGCGGAGGGGGTGGTGGATCGCTTTGGCGAGCGCGGCGGTGGTGGTGGCAGTTGGGGGTGGGGTGATGATGGTGGGGGGTGAGGAGCCGATTGCCGAGCAGCCGATTGCCGATAGGCCGATTGCCGAGCAGCCGATTGCCGATAGGCCGATTGCCGACAAGCCGATTGCCGACAAGCCGATTGCCGATAAACCCCCGCAACCCAAACGCTCCCAGCTGCCCCCCCAAGAACCAGGCACCCTCAACCTCAACGCCATCCCCTGGGCCCACATCACCATCGACGGCAAAACGCTCGAGCGGACCACCCCTCTCGTCGGCCACAAGCTGCCCGCTGGAACGTACACCATCGTCTTGCAGGGCCCGCAGCGCACCGAGACGATCACGGTGCGCGTGCGGCCCGGCAAGACGACGACCAAGGTCGTGGACCTCGCCGCTCCTCAATAATCCGCCGGCGAGTTGGCGCGCACCTGGCTCTCGGGCAAGGCATAAGGCCCTTGGCCGTTCTCCCAGAATGTCCCCTGCACCGTGAGGAAGCTCACCGATTGCCACTGAGGCGTAACCAGCTTGCGCCGGCTCACGCCGACCGCGCCGCTCCAAGCGTAGCCCGCGTACCAGTCGACGCCGACCGCGGCGACATAACGCGCCGCCGCCGTGTCGCTCCCGATCAAGCGCACCTGCATGGTCGCGAACATGCCGGCGATGTCATTGCGGTCGACGAATGACTGCATCCACGGCTGGTAATACATGTTGGGCTCGATGCCCGTGGACACGCTGCTCTCGGTCTCCGGCCAGCTCGACAGCCGATCACAATCCCAAGTGATCCCGTCCGAGCCACGGACGCAGTCCGCGCGGCACTGACTGCCGCCGTAGCCCGCGCAGTTCTCGACGCCCGCGGCGTTGTTGCCCTCCACGAGGTTGCTCGCGCTGAGCAGCACCCATCTGCCGGTCGAGCGTTGCAGCACCCAGAGCTCCATGCCGCGCGCCTCGACGCGGGTGTTTCTGCTCGGGCTGCCACCTTCGACGTGCTGGATCATGGCCCACGTCATGGTGCGCGTGACACCGTTCGGCGGGCGCACGGCGTCGAGCGCCGCTTCATACGGCGGCCCCGACGGCCGCGCCTGACTCGCCTGTTGCATGTCGTCGAGGATGCCTTGCGTCGTCAGGAGACGGCCGGGCTCGACCGGCGGCGGAGGATTGGGCGTCCCACCACCGATGAAGTCGATGGCGTCGATGTTGGCGATGTCCTTGTCACCGACACCGACGATGTAGAGATCGTGCAGCTCGCTGACCGGTCTCTGGAGCGCCACGCTCTGCCAGACGAAGTCGTGCCAGGAGCCGGTCGACGCGATCGTGACCGACGCGACCACGGGCCCATCGTAGGCATCGATGCGCGCCTCGATGCGCTGGTTGGCCGTCGCCGGCGGCACCGCGACCAACAGCGAGAACGTGTCGAGCCCGCCAGGGAAATACACGTCGGGGAAGTAGATGCTGTCGCCATGATCGAAGTAGCCGACCCACGCGGGCAGATCGATCTGGCAGCCGTCGAGCACGCCACGCTCCGCCTGGAGGTCGAGGACGATGGGCACCGGCGGCGCGGGGATGAATCGCACCGCATCGACGTTGGCGATGTCGGCGGCGCCGCGTCCGACGAGCGTCACGTCATGCACTCCGCTAACGCGGTCGAACGTGACGCTCTGCCAAACGAAGTCACGCCAGGATCCCGTCGCGGCCACTTGGATGGACGCGATCGTCGGCCCGCCCTGAGCGGCGTCGAGGCGAATGTCGATGTGCTGCCCGGCGGTGGCAACCGGCACCGCGAGCAAGAGGTGCATGCCGGCGACGCCGCTGCCGAAGTCGACGCCCTGGAAGGTGATCATGTCGCCATGATCGAAGTACCCAACCCAGGTCGGTCCATCGAGCTGGCAGCCGCTGAGGATCGCTTCCTCGGCCTGAAAGACGTCGTCCTCGCTGACGGCGCTCGCGGAGCCGGAGTCGAGAGGGTTCAGGCCGTCATCGCCGGAGCCTGGGGAGCCAGTCACGCCCCCACAGCCCCAGAGCAACATCAGCGCGCAAAGCAGGTGCAACCGCACGTTCATCGTCAGTCCTTTCGTTGGTGGTGACGTGGACAGACGCAAGAGCAGAGCGCATGCCACCATGGACCGCGCTGGACCGGCGCTAGGACCCCGCGGGTGGACAAAATCGCTACCAGCTGGCGATGGCTTTCGACCCCAGCTAAGTTCGCGAAGTCATGCTGCTCCTCGCCAGCACCTCGCGCTACCGACGTGACCTCCTCACGCGCGCCGGCATCGCCTTCGAAGCCGTCGCGCCCGCGGTCGACGAAGAAGCTCTCAAGGACGGCCGCCCCGCCGAGCAGCTCGCGCCATTCCTCGCGCGCAAGAAAGCCGAGAGCATCGCCAAGACCCACCCCAACGCCATCGTCATCGGCTGTGACCAGATCGCCGTGCATCGCGGCGTGCAGCTCGGGCAGCCCAAGTCACGCGAAGCCGCCATCGCGCAACTGACGCGCCTCGCGGGCGATAGTCATCACCTCGTCACCGCCATGGCCGTCATGCGCGGCAACGAAGTCCACGAGCACCTCGAGATCCCCAAGCTCACCATGCGCGCGCTCACCCACGACCAGATTGCTCGCTACGTCGACGCCGACGAGCCGCTCTGGTCCTGCGGCAGCTACCGCCTCGAGTCGCGCGGCATCACCCTCTTCGAGAGCATCGCGACCAGCGATCACAGCGCCGTCGTCGGCCTGCCGCTCCTCGCCTTGGTGCGCATCCTCGCGAGCTTCGGAGTCGTCTTGCCGTGAGCTCCCGCAGCACCGAGTGGCTGGTCACCTACGATGGCGTACGGCTGCGCTACGGGCGCTGGACCATCGCCAACCCCAAGGCCGTGGCCATCGTGCTCACCGGCCGCAACGAGTTCGTCGAGAAGTACGACGAGATCGCCCGTGAGCTGAACGGGCGCGGCTTCGACGTGTGGACCATGGACTGGCGCGGCCAGGGTCTGTCGACACGCGCCCTGCCGAACCGCCAGCGCGGTTATGTCTCGAGCTTCGTCTATTACCTCTCCGATCTGCGCGCCTTCCTGAAGCTCATCGGGGAGACCACGCATCTGCCGCGCTTCATCTTCGCGCACTCGATGGGTGGCCACATCACGCTGCGCTACCTGCACGATTTCCCCGACGCCGTGACCGCGGCGGTGGTGACGGCGCCGATGATCGACATGACGACACGCCGCTTTCCACCGGGTCTTGCGCGCGTGGTGGTCGAGCTCGGCATGCTGAGCCGCCTCGCGCACCGCTACATCCCGGGCATGAACGACTACGATCCGTCGCAGGATCTCTTCGACGGCAACGAGAACACCAGCGACCGTGATCGCTTCGAGCGGCGCGTGCGCCTGCTCAGCGAGAACCCCGAGCTGGTGCTGGGCGGCGTGACCTTCGGCTGGCTCGACGCCGCGTTCCGCTCGATCGCCCTGCTGCGCAAGCCCGAGTACCTGCGCGACATCACGACGCCCCTCTTGGTGTTCGCCGCGATGGATGACCGCGTCGTGAACATCTCCGCCATCGAGCACGCGGCGCGCGACCTACCGAACTGCCAGCTCGTGCACCTGCATGGCTCGCGACACGAGGTGATGCACGAGAGCGACCGGGTGCGTGACGAGTTCTGGCGCCACGTGGATGCGTTCTTGACGCCCTACCTGAGCAGCCGCGCCGCGAAACGTGCGCGTAAGGCCAAATAGAGGCACACCGTCTCTACATGGTCGTGCTCACCAACCCTGGCTCGAACCTCACGCCGGAGCACCTGCGGCGCTTCGAGATCGTCCTCACGCCGCAAGTCATCAACGTCGACGGCGTGATGCAGGACACGCGCAACATCCAGACGCTCGACACCATCGACGAGTGGGTGCGCACGGCCAAGAAGCACCCGTTCGTGCTCGGCACGTCGGCCGCGGAGTTCGTCGCGATTTTCCGCGATATCGGACGCACGCAGAACGAGATCCTGGGCGTCATGACCTCGCGCAAGATCATCGGCTCGCACGACTCGGCGCAGGCCGCGATACGCACCATGGCGATGCTGCCGGGCTCGCCGAAGCTGACCATCCGCCTGGTGGACAGCAAAGCCACCGACGTCGCCGCGGGCCTCGTCACCCTCTTCTGCGCCGCGGCCGCCAAGGACGGCAAGCCCATCGAGACCATCGCGGCGGCGGCCGAGAAGCTCGCCAATAGCGGACGCGTCACCTTCGTGCCGCAGACCATCGACTACTTGGTGAAGGGTGGCCGCGCGAGCTTCCTCAAGGCGTGGGCGGCGGACATCCTCAAGATCTCCCCGATGCTCAGCTTCGTGGACGGCGAGATCGAGAACGTCGGCAAGGTGTCGCGCCGGGACGACATGTCGGAGCCCATGGCGGACATGCTGCTCGAGCAGATCGGTGGCCGCCGCGACGTCTGGGCGGCGGTGGCGCACGGCAACAACGCGATCGGCGCCATGGCGGTGGCGACGCGCCTGCGAGACCGCTTCAACGTGCGCTATCTGAACGTCCAACCGCTCTCACCGTCGATCTACCTGCACGGCGGCCCCGGCTGCGTCTTGGCGTCGGTCTACCCAATCGACGAGCTGCCGTGGACCCCGGCGCCGCCGGACCGGGTCTAACGCGTAGGCGCAAGGCGCTTTTCGTTCCAGGCAACGGATCACCCCCACGCTGCGATAACAGTTACGGTTCTCTCCCTCCGTTCTTAGTTCTCCTCATTTCCTCAAAATCTGGATCCCAACATGCCTTACCAAATCGGTGGTGGTGGGGACGCCGCTCCGCGCGCGCGTCGCCCTGAGCGCGTGACCTATCAGGAAGAGCGTGTCGTGCGCCGTGTCAGCGGTCCGCGCGACTACGTCGCCAACTACTCCCGCGCCGAGAACGACGACTACGAGCGTCCGATCCGCGTGAAGATGGTGGAAGAGCCCAAGAAGGGCCCCGGCTTCATCGAGAAGCTCGCCCGCAATGGCGGCCAGGCGATCGCTCTCACCTTGGGCATCGGCGGCATGCTCGCCTTCTTCTGGGGCGGTTTCTCGGCCATCGGCGGCAGCCACGTCATCCCGGGCATCGGCCGGCTGGCGACCCCAGGCATGGCTCCCGGCGCGTTGATGCTGGGTGGCATCGCGGCCATGGGCGCGGGTGGCGTTCTGAACCACTTCGCGAAGCCCAAGGCGTAGTCCCGATCTGTCAGCTCCAGGGCTTATCTTGGAGCTGATGGACAATCAGCTCAGTCTGTTCACTGGCGCCGCCGCTGTCCCCGATAGCGGTGTGGCGCCAGTGTCCGTTTCGGACGCGACGCGCGAGCTGGCGCTGGCCCTCCCCACCGGCGTCCACTTCGGCACGTCGTCGTGGTCCTTCCCCGGTTGGCGCGGGCTGGTCTACGCCGACGCCCATAGCGCCGCGACGCTCGCGGCGCACGGTCTCGAAGCCTACGCCAAGCATCCGCTCTTCAAGGCCGTGGGCCTCGACCGCACCTACTACGGACCCATCGATCGCGAAGCCTTCCGCGCCTACTCCGGCCAGGTCCCGGCCGACTTTCGCTTCCTGGTGAAGGCGCACGAGCTCTGCACCATTCACCGCTATCCGTTCCATGCCCGCTATGGCGCACAGCGGGGCAAGGAGAACGTCTACTTTCTCGACGCCGCCTACGCGGGCGACGCGGTGGTCATGCCGTGCGTCGAGGGCTTGAAAGACAAGCTCGGCGCCATCCTCTTCCAGTTCTCACCACAAGACGTGCAGGCGCTGGGGGGCTCCGCGGGGTTCGCGCCCGCCCTCAAGACCTTCCTGTCGGCGCTGCCGCAAGGTCCGCGCTATGCCGTCGAGCTGCGCAACGCCGAGCTCTTCACGCCGCGCTACATTCACGCTTTAGCGGACAGCAATGCCCTGCATTGCCTGAGCGCGCACCCCACCATGCCGCCGGTCGAAACCCAGTACCGCGCCATGGAGCCCTTCAAGAGCCAGCCGCTCTTCGCCCGCTGGCTGCTCGCCGACGGCATGACGTACGAGAGCGCCAAGGAAGCGTACGAGCCCTTCGACCAGCTCAAGGGCATCGACCTGGAGAATCGTCAGGCACTCGCGAGCATCATCGCGCGCCACGGCGCCGAGTCCGTGGTGATCGTCAACAACCAGGCCGAGGGCTCGGCCCCGCTCTCCATCGCGGAGCTCGCCGCGGCGGTGGTGGCCAAGCGCGGCGGCTAGCGCGCGCCATGGCCAACATTGGCCGGCTACGGCAAGGAGTAGACCTGCACCGCGGTGCCGTACGGCTCCGTGGCGAACGTACAGCTCTGCACGCAGCGGCTGCGCAGGGCCGCGAAGTCGACCCCCGAGCACGGATTGCCCGCGGCGGGCCCGTCGACACAGAAGATGAGCGGCTCGGAGACGCCCACGTTTCCAGCGCCGTCCGTCGCCGTCGCGGCCGCGCAGAAGGTGCCCTCGGCGTTCAGGTTCGCGAAGTCGAAGGGCGTGCCAGCGCAGGTCAGCAAGAACTCCGGGTCGTAGCCCGCCGCGACCCAGATCGCGACGTCGCCGCCACCACCGTAGAGCTTCCAGGTGGGGATCTCCTCGGGTCCCGCGGTGTCGCAGAGCGGCTCAGGGGGCTCGGGCGCCGCGCCGTTCGGGGTGCACGCCAAGCCCGTGCCGCTCCCGGGCATGAAGTTGGGCTGGCCCATCGGCTCGACTTGCTCGAAGTCGAGGACGTACGCGTCGGTCGGGCGCGTCACGCCAGCCTGCGGAATGAGCGACGGGTTGATGGCGGCGCAGGCGCCACCAGCGGTCTCGGGCACGAGCAGCGGCGGCAACGAAGCGGTCGCCGACACTGGCGTGATGTACGCTTTCACGGACGACGGATCGATGCCCGAATGGACGGACACGGGGATCGCGGGGTTGCCGCGGTCCTCGACGCGCAAGCGCGGCACCACTTGGAAGCTGCTCGCACCGTAGCTGCGCCCATGCTCGAAGTGCCAGGCGATGCCGGTGCCATCACCCAGCGGGTAATAAGGCATCGAGCACTTGCCCTGCTGGTCGATGGCTTGGACCCGTGGCGAGGTGAAGGACACGAGAGGCGTGGTCCAGTCGATGATGATGGAGTGACCACTGCGCGAGAGGTTGCCCAGGCTGTCACGCGCCGTCATCTCGATGTAGGGGAACGCGGTCCCGGGCTTGAAATTCGAGGTGTCGAACCTTCCGACGTAGCTGTCGCCCGCGCCCTTCGTGAGCGGCACGCTCGTGTAGGACGTCGGCGTCGTGGTCGCGCCAACGACGGCGATCACCGAATTCGCATCGACGCCGCTCGGGTCGACGATGTCCGCCGAGATGATCATGATGCCTTGGCCACGCGTCGCGGCGGCGGGCTGGAAGTTCGTGATGGACGGGCCCTCGACATCGTCGGCCGACGCGTCGCCGCCGCCACCGCTGTCGCCGCCTCCCGAGTCACCGGGTGTGCCAGAGTCACCAGGGGTGCTGCCGTCGCCACCCGTGCCGTCGTCACCGCCGCTGCTGGGGCCGCGGAACTTGCACACGCCGCCGCTGCAGGCGTAGCCGCTGTCACAATCCTCGTCGACGTCACACGAGCCGAAGCCATTGTCGTCACCCCCGCAGGCGGTGAGCATGAGCGCTAAAGCGGAGGCGCAGAGCAAAGCACGCGGCCAAGGCAACATCACGAGCCATCTCCCCGAACGAGGCCGTTTGAATTTAGCAGTAAAGCCTCCTTCCCGCGAAAAAGAAACCACCCACACGGGTACACCTCATCCAGCTCCAATGTGCGCTATACCGGTTTGGCGCCTAGCGCACGTTGAACGCCTGGAGCGAGCCCGCGCCGCCGATGAGCACCTCGACCACACCGCCCGCCACGTCGACGCGGTAGCGGGGGCTGGTGTCGTTGGTGAGATTGCCATCGTCGTCGGGCTGGACCTGAAGCATGGCGTGCTTCGGCAAGACGATCTCACGGCCGGTGACGCTGTCGCGTGGGAGATAAGCCTCGCCTTCGGGCCATGGGCCGTCGGCGCCGAGCAGCTGCTCACTCGCCCGCAGCCAATTCTCGGGCTCGAAGAAGACCACGACGTTACCCGGCGCCTTGCCCTTGAGGATGGGGAGGCGAACGATGCGGCGCTGATCGGCGAAGCGGCCGGTGATGCGCAAGCGCTGTCCCACGCCGCTCAGCGGGTCGGGGACACGGGCAAAGTGACGCCCACCAAGAGAGCGCCAGGCATTGGTCAACGGTTCGAGGCCGCGCGCGAGATCGACCATGCCGCTATTGCGTACAGCGGTGCCGAGATCGTCCATGACCTCTTGCGCGCCGAGCCCTGGCCGCATGCCGCCGTCGCGTGGGGCGAAATAGCGGCGGAGAGCCAGTGACTCGAACAGCGACGCGCCGAAGCGGTCGGTCGTCGCGGGCAGCGGCGTGACCAAGCGCGTCGCCGCGAGCTCCGTGGTCGCCGCGTGAACCCACTTGGTCGCCGGCCTGCGCATCGGTTGGATGAGGAGAGCTTGCCGCGTGCGTTGCTGGGTCACGAGATCGGCCACATCGTCGGCGTCCAGGTCCGTCACCAGGACGGTGGAGAGGCCTACAGCGTCACCGATGACGATGGGCGGCTCTCCCAGCACCCTGCCCGTGCGGACGATCAGCGAGGGATCGGTCTGCTTGGTGTAGACGAGATCGCTCACGTCATCGTCATCGAGATCGGTGGTGGCGATCCCGTGGACGGCGTTCGTCGCGTTGTCGGGTGGGCCAGGATACGCGGTGATGGCCGCCAGCGTGCACGTGCCGACTCCCAAGCCGCTGGCGTTGACGTTGCTCGTGCAGAGATGCAGGTCATCGTAGGTCGAGTTGGAGCCCGCGAGCACCAGGTCGGGTACGCCATCGCGGTCACCCAAATCCGTGAGCAGCATGACGCCCGCGTGTGTCAGGCCGCCGCCGAAGGCAAACCCGCCCGCGTTCTGAAGATAGATCGCGCCGAGGTTCAGGCGTCCCGTGAACGCGAAGTCACGGCGGCCGTCGCCGTTGAAGTCCGCGCAGGTGACGTTGCCGATCTCGGAGCTCTCGACATGCGCGACGCGCTGGGTGAGAGCGCGATTCGTGTCGACGTCGACGATGCGCACCGTGCCGCTCGAGCTGCCGCCCGCGTCGCCGTGGAGCGTGACCATGAGCAGCTCGAGCCGTGGGTCCGCGTCCAAGTTGCAAGCCGCGAGCGGCGTCTCGAGGATCTCGCGCGCATCTCCTCCCTCGCCCTCCACGCTCAACGGCACGGGCTCACCAAAGCCGACTCCCGACGCGGTCAGCGCGCCAAAGAAGACGAACAACGTGTTGCGGTCGCTGGCCATGCTCGCCGCGTCGACGAGCCCGTCGCCATCGAAGTCGCCCATCGCGAGCCCCGTCAAACCTCTCGGGGTCGCGATCATCACGCGCTCGCCAGGGCGCGCCATGGGTACCCCAGCCGCCGTCGCGATGGGCAGGAGCTCGAGACCGCCAAGCTCGCTCGTCTCGCGCGGATCACCGTGAGCGACCACGAGATCGATGACGCCATCGCGGTCGACGTCGGCCGCGGCGATTGCGTTCGGCGTGCCAGCGAGGTCACCCAGGGCGCGCGCCGGGCCCGGCAAATCGCCGAGGGTCGGCGGGGCCCCCAATCCATAGACACCCAGGCGCTCGGGAGCACCGACCAGCATCTCGTCCACCCCGTCAGCGGTGAGATCGGTCAGGACCACCCCCGTCAGCTCGATGTCGGCCGCGCCGAGATAGAGCGGCGCCCCAGCCGCGAGATCATGGGCCGCCTCACCGACGCGGCGGGCGACGAGCGGCACGACGGCGCGCCGATTGATGGTGAGCGCCACGAGATCCGGGAGAGCGTCGTCGTTGAGCTTGCCAGCGGCGAGCGCGATGTACCGCCCGCCGACCAACTTCACCGGTGGCGTCACGCCAGCGCTCGGATCGCGCCACATGACGACGCCGTCGGCCGTGGGACATACCAGATCGAGGGCACCGCTCGCGTCGAGGTCCACGCCAATCGGCAGGCCAACGCAAGGCAGCGCGCCAAAGGACTCGAGCACGGAGAAGGTCGCGGCGCCGGGATCGGCCGCGAGCAGCTTGAGACCGCCATCGCGGACGACGAGCAAGTCGTGGTCGTCATGGACACGCACCGCGCCCACCGGCTCGCCCACGATGCTGGCTGGCGTGACGGTGAAGCCCACGCCGGGCCGCGTACGCGTAAGACGCGCCGCGCTGCCATCCAGCACGATGGCCTCGCCGAGGCCGTCCCCGTCGAAGTCGCCCGCGGCGATGCGCGCGAGGTCGCCGCCGAGAGGTGCGGTCTCCGGCTCCGAGAATTCGCCGGCGCCGTCATTGTAGCTGAAGCCGACGACGTGCGATCCAAACAGGTACGAGCTGAACGCGATGTCGAGATCACCGTCGTCATCCAAGTCCACGATAGCGTACGGTCCTTTGTCTCCATGGAACGGTGAGTGGAACGGGAAGGAGATGTTCGCGGCGTTCACCGTGGTGATGGTCGCGAAGATGCCCGGGTAGGCACACGCGCCGACGGGGTCGGCGATCCCGTCACCGTTCAGGTCGGCGAACTGCCATTCACACGTGTTGCCGTCGTTTCCTGGCGCGAGGAGGGTCAAGGCATGACGCGGATCGCCGGGAAAGCCCGCCTTGATCGCGGACTCGAGCACCACCTCCTCGCCACGGCCCATGTCCGCCGCGACGATGCGCAGGCGCGCGTCGCCATACGGCCGTAGGTCGGCGACCGAGTCCCAGTAGAACGCGTGCGCGACGCCACCATCGTGCGCCGCTGCGGTGGCGAGGTCGTGCCGGCCCTCGGAGCGGACGGTGGGGTACTCGGTGCAGCTTTGCCAGGTCACGCCATCCGTCGAGAAATCGATGTGCACATCGGCGATGTCGCCCTCGTCGTCGACGAGCCGGTAGGCGATCGGCACCACGCCGGCGCTCGCCTCCCCGTCATTCTTCACGAAGAGCAGCTCGGCGCGCGGGGGGCTCTGATTGACGATCGCGAACGGCCCGATCACCACGGGCTGCGACTCGGCGTCGAAGACGTCGGCCACGGTCAGGCGCAGATGAGCGCTGCCCGTGCTGAAGGGCGCGGCGATGCGGCTGTCCCAGGTGACGCTGTGCTCTTCACCAGCGCGTGAGCTCACGAGCTCCGCCAGGGCTCCGCTGGGAAAGCTGGTGCCAGGACCAGTCACGAGCGGCACCTCGGTGGGCGAAGTAAAGTCGGCCCCGACCGAGAGCTCGAGCCGCGCGATGCGCACCAGCTCGGCGCCGCTGTCGCTCACCGTGAAGCGCAGGACGGAGATGCCCCGCACGGGATCATCGTCGATCGCGAAGGCCGAGATGATGGGCGGCGCGTTCCCCTTGCGTCCGCTATCGGAGATGCAGACCTGACTCGATGCTTGGCAGAAGTAACCCTTGGGACACTTGCCGTTGTCGCAGTTGATGACGGTCCCGGGCGGTACGGCGAGATCCGCCGAGCACGCCGCGAGCAGCGCGCACACGATGACCCATGGACGACGGGCCGCAAACCGCATTCCCCTGCCCCCCGCGGCCGTGGACGCCTCTATGCGTCCGGCGGCAATAACTCTTCGAAGCGCTGCTTGTTGGTGGCCTTCATGTAGGCCTCTTTCGCGTGCACCCGCCCCTCCTTGACCAACGCGAACAGCGCGTCGTCCATCGCCTGCATGCCGAGGTTCTTACCCGATTGGATGATCGAGTGGATCATCGGCGTGTTGCCTTCGCGGATGACGTTCGGCAGACCCGGCGTGCGCACGAGGATCTCGTTGACCGCGACGCGCCCCTTACCGTCCGCCGTAGGCAACAAGAGCTGCGAGACGATGCCGGCGATCGACTCCGACAAGGTCGTGCGCACCTGCGACTGCTGCTCGGCGGGGAACGCGTCGATCAACCGGTCGATGGTCTTGGCGGCGTTGTTGGTGTGCAAGGTGCCGAAGACCAGCACGCCCATCTCGGCGGCGGTGATCGCCAAGGCGATGGTCTCGAGGTCACGCATTTCGCCGACCAGGATGACGTCGGCGTCCTCGCGGATGGCAGCGCGCAAGGCCGTGCCGAACGACTCGGTGTCGGCGCCGACCTCACGCTGCGAGAACACGCTCTTCTTGTTCTGGTGCACGAACTCGACCGGGTCCTCGATGGTCACGATGTGCTTCGCGTAGGTCGAGTTGATGGTGTCGATGATGCCCGCGAGCGTCGTCGATTTACCGGAGCCCGTCGGACCGGTGACGAGCACCAAGCCTTGCTGCAAGTGCGCGAATTTTTCGATCGCTGGCGGCAGCTTGAGGTTCGCGAGCGGGATGATCTTGTCGGGGATGATGCGGAAGACCGCGGCCGCGCCGTTCTCCTGGCGCAGGAAGTTCGCGCGAAAACGCGCGAAGCCCTCCATGCCGTACGCAAAGTCCACGTCGCCGGTGCGGTCGTACTCCTCCCACTGCTTGGCGCTGCTCATCTCCTGCAGGATGGCGCGCAGCTCGGCGTCACCGAGCACGGGCCAGCCCTCGACGTCCTCGAGCGAGCCGTGCTTGCGGATGCGCGGCGCGAGCCCCGCCGCCAGGTGCAAGTCGGAGCCGCCCTTCTCCTTCAAGTAACGAAACAGCTGATCGATGCGGGCTGCCATGTCACGCCCCCTTCAGCTTGGCGGGTTCCTCGGCGTGCTTCATCGCTTCCTCGAGGGTGATGGTGCCCTTCTTGATGAGCTCACGGAGCGCGTCGTCGAGGAGGACCATGCCCTGCGCGATCCCGGTCTGCATGACCGAGCGGATCTGGAAGGTCTTGTCCTCGCGGATGAGGTTGCCGACCGCCTTGTTGACGACGAGCACCTCCAAGGCGAGCACCCGGCCCTTGCCGTCGGCGCGCGGCACCAAGCGCTGCGAGACCACCGCGCGCAGCGACTCCGACACCATGGTGCGGATCTGCGCCTGCTGCTCGGGCGGGAAGACGCCGAGCAAGCGGTTGATGGTGCGGATGGCGTTGTTGGTGTGCAGCGTCGCGAGCACCAAGTGGCCGGTCTCGGCCGCGGTCAGCGCGAGCGAGATGGTCTCGAGGTCGCGCAGCTCACCGAGCGCGATGACGTCGGGGTCTTCACGTAGCGCGCCGCGCAGCGCCCGCGCGAAGCTCGCGGTGTGCTTGCCCGCCTGCCGCTGATTCACCGAGCAGCGCTTGGGCACGTGCACGTATTCGATGGGGTCCTCGACCGTGATGATGTGGTCACGGCGCTCTTCGTTGATGATGTTCACCAAGGCCGCTAAAGTGGACGACTTACCGCAGCCCGCCGGCCCGGTGAGCAGCACCATGCCTTGGTGGAAGTTCGTGAACTTGGCGAGTGACGACGGCAGCCCCAGGTCGGTGAGCGACGGCGGCTTCTCGGGGATGGCGCGCAACACACAGTCGGTGCCGCGCTGCTGGCGATAGGCGTTGCCACGGAATCGTCCGACGCCGTCCAAGGTGTACGCGAAGTCGACCTGCCCCTTGTCGGCGAGCACGGCGCGCTGGGCATCATCGAGCAGGCCGTGCACCAGATCGTCGGCGCGCTCGCGCGAGAGCGGCTCGGCTTCGATGTCGAGCAAGGTGCCGTGAATGCGATAGCGGATGGGCGCGCCGGCGTGGAAGTGGACGTCGCTCGCGCCGTCACGCACGGCCTTGGTGAGGATGGCGACGTGGCCGCCGCTCGGGGTGCTCACTACGGTCGGGCGCTTCTGGGCCATCTGCGCGACGGCGTGCGCGGCGGCACCGGCCATCGGGCGGGGGGCTTCCGCTTGGGCGTAAGCTTGCGCCGGGGCGTGAGCCTGGGCTTGGGCTCTGGCTTGGGCCTGCGCCGCGGGGGCGTTGGGCGCGAGCTCGAGGGTCAGCTCGGCTTCGGGAGCCGAAACGGGCGCGGGCCGCGGTGCGGATGCGTGCGTGGGTGCGGAAACAGGAGCGGGCGCGGGAGCCGAGGCCGCCGGCGCCTTCGCCGCGTTCTTCGCCAGGTAATCGCGCTGCACCTTCATCAGCTGCTCGAGCTGCCCGGCGTTGATGATGCCCTTGGCCACCAGGAGCTGGCCGAGCGGCTGATTTCCCCCGACCCGCGCTTGCTCGCGGGTGACTTGGTTCAGCTGGTCGAGGGTCACGAGCTTGTAGTGGACAGCAAGACGCCCGAAGAGGCCGTCGTTGTTGGCGTCGCTCATCGAGCAAAAGCGTACAGACAAGCGCCTCTTGCCGCCAATCTATGACAGTCGATAGAGTACGCATCGACATGACCGGCGCACAAACCAACATTTCCCGTCTCGAGCAGCTCTGTGAGCAGCGCGGGCTCCGTATGACCGACCAGCGCCGCGTCATCGCGCGCGTGCTGTCCGACTCCGAAGACCACCCCGACGTGGACCAGGTCTACCGGCGCGCAACCGAGGTCGACCCGCGCATCAGCATCGCCACGGTCTACCGCACGCTGCGTTTGTTCGAGGAGGCCAACATCCTCGAGCGCCACGACTTCCGCGACGGCCGGGCCCGTTACGAGGAGCTCCGCGAGGCGCACCACGATCACTTGATCGACACCGAGAGCGGCACCGTCATCGAGTTCCAGAACGACGAGATCGAGGCGCTGCAGCACAAGGTCGCCGAGAAGCTGGGCTACCAGCTCGTCGGTCACCGCCTCGAGCTCTACGCCGTGCCGTTGAACTCGAAGCGTCCCAAGAAGTCGTAAGGCTTCCCCGCGTGGAGGCCATCGATGCGCTCGATCATGCCGCCATGGATTGGCTGCATGCGCACGCGCACGACGCGCTGCTGACGCCGGTGATGCGCGTCTTCTCGAGCGCCTGGGCATTTTCGTGGCTCATCGTCGGCATCGCGGTGTGGCTGATCTGGAAAGGCGGCGACAAGGGCCGCATCCTCCTCGTCACGTCGTTGCTGCTCGTGCTCGTGACCGATCAGGTGGCGGCGAGCCTCATCAAGCCGCTGGTCGCGCGCCCCAGACCTTACGGCGGCGGCAGCAGCTACTCGTTTCCCTCGGTGCACGCGGCCAACATCGCGGCGCAGGCGACGCTCTTCGCGCGCTTCTATCCGAGGATCACGATCGCCTTCGCGGTGATGGCGCTCCTCGTCGGCTACTCGCGCGTCTACCTCGAGAAGCACTATCCCAGCGACGTGATTGGCGGATTTTTCATCGGGATGACGCTCGGGGCGCTCGCCGCGTGGGCCGCGCTACGTTGGGGTCACGACGTTTTGCGCTGGGGCAAGAACAAGTGGTCACGTCGCGCCACGCCTTGATTCGTGAGCGCGCGTAAGCCAAAAAGCTCAACATCCATGTCTAGTCGCAATATTTCCCAGCGTCGCACCAAGGTCGTCGCGACTTTGGGTCCCGCAACGGCGAGCCCGGAGATGATCCGAGCGCTCATCGAAGCCGGCATGAACATGGCGCGCATCAATGGCTCGCACGGCGATCACGAGACGCACGCCCGCACCATCGCCACCATCCGCGAACAAGCCCGTGAGCTGCGCCGTGCCGTCGGCATCCTCTTCGATCTGCAAGGCCCCAAGATCCGCGTCGGCAAATTCGAAGGTCCGCCCAAGCCCGTGAAGATCGGCGACATCGTGTCGTTCGCGGTCGGCCGTCCGCCCGAGGGCGACGAGCTGCCGAGCGACTACGAAGGCCTCGACCGCGACGTGCAGCCGGGCCAGCCGCTACTCATCGACGACGGCAACATCATCTTGCAGATCACGCACGTCGAGCGGGGCCTGGTGCGCGCCCGCGTCTTGAACGACGGCGCCATCGCCCAGCGCAAGGGCATGAACTTGCCCCAGAGCATCGTGTCCGCTCCAGCGATCACCGAGAAAGATCGCGCCGACACGCTCTTCGCCGTGCAGCAGAAGGTCGACTGCATCGCCATGTCGTTCGTGCGCAAGCCGCAGGACGTCCTCGAGCTCAAGGAGCTCCTGGCTTCGGTCGGCGCGCAGACCCCGATCGTCTCGAAGATCGAAAAGCCGCAAGCGCTGCAAAATCTGCGCGGCATCCTCGAGGTCTCGTGGGGCGTCATGGTTGCCCGTGGTGACCTGGGCGTCGAGCTGTCGCCCGAGGAAGTGCCGATGGCGCAGAAGCGCATCATCCGCGAGGCGCTGCGCGTCGGCCGTCCGGTCATCACCGCGACGCAGATGCTCGACAGCATGACGCGCAATCCGCGCCCGACCCGCGCCGAAGCCTCCGACGTCGCCAACGCCGTGCTCGACGGCACCGACGCCGTGATGCTCTCGGCCGAGACCGCGAGCGGCAAGTACCCCATCGAGTCCATCACCATGATGGACAAGATCATCGAGGCCACCGAGAAGACCTTGCAGCCCAATCCGCAATCGCGGAGACGCGAGCGCGGCCTCGACACCTCCGACAAGGTGGTCATCGACTCGGGCTGCAGCGTCGCGGCGCAGCTCCACGCGCACGCCATCGTCGCCTTCACCCTGCGCGGCACCACCGCGGTCCTGTGCTCGCAGCGCCGGCCGCTCACGCCGATCATCGCCTTCACACCATCACCGCAGGTGCGTGATCTCATGAGCGTCGTCTGGGGCGTGCAGCCGCACATCATCAGCGACGCCGCCGAGACCACGGAGAAGATCTTCGAGGAGCTCGACAACGCTCTCTTGAGCGCCCAGCTCGCCGAGAAGGGCGACCGCCTGGTGGTCATGATGAGCTCGCCGAAGATGCGCCACGGTCCGACGAACGTCATGACCGTGCATCAGGTCGGTTACACCTAAGAGCCGCATGGCAACGACACGCTGGTCGATGCTCTTCGTCATGGTGTGCGCGTCCTGCGCGTCGCCACGCACGCACCGCACCGGCCAGCCATTGGCGCTGCCGAGCGACCCTCCGCGAAGTCCGTGTGAGGAGCGGCAGTGGGTGCAGCTCGCGCCCACGCACGTCGGAGCCGAAGCCGCCGAGACGGTCGCGGCTGGCTCCACTTGGATCCTGTACAGTCAGCACGACGAGTCGGCCGACGGCCTCGCGGGCTATCAGAACAATCTGCAGCTGCGCTTGTCCGCCGAGCAAGTCGCGCAGCTGATCGCGAACCCGCAGCTGCGGCCGGACATCGACGCGCAGGCGCGGGCGATTCGCAGCCGGCGGTCGACGACCAACGGTTTCGTCATCGGCGGCCTGGTGGCGACCGGCGTCGGCGGCGCGCTCGCCCTCTCCAACCTGGAAGAGCCAACGGCGGGCCTCGTCATCATGGGTCTGGGCTTGACCGCCGAGATCATCGCGCTGCTCATCCGCCCGCACAACGCCGACGTCGCCTGGGCCGAGGTCCGCGAGCGCATCTTCGTGGACGGCGAGACGGACATGGCGGCCCTGCACGACGGCGTCGACGCGCTGAATCAGCGGACACGGGCGAGCTGCGGGAATTGATTTGATTTGCCGCTTGTTCCGCCTTCGGCGGCGCGGCTGTCGAGTTCGCGCCGCGCCTTCGGCACGGAAAGCGCGAACCCGACGTGAGGGGACCTTTGGCGCTTCGTATGCCGTCGCGTTGCCACGTGGAGCGGCTACGCGCGGGGGATGACGAGCCAGGGAGCTTCACGGGGTCTTGGCTCTGCGAAGCGATGGCAACCTTCCACGTTAGGCACGGGCCCGCGCTGCGCATGCATGTAGCACCGGGCTCGTGTGAATTATGAGGCGGGGCGCTCTTCGGGGTAGAGTCTCGCTCACATGGTGACCTTCTTCCTGGTCGTACTGGGCGGCTTGATGGGGGCGGCGGCCGACGAGATGAGCGGCTGCGTCGTTGGCGCGCTCATTGGCTACGTGGCGGCGCGCGCTATCCAGGAGTCGGCGCAGCGCAAAAAAGTCGAGGCTCGCCTCGGGGCGCTCGAGATGCAGTTGGTGGCGCTACGCGATGGGGCGCGCGCGCCGGTCGTGACCGCGACGCAGCAGCCGGCGAGTGGGCCGATTGTTACGCCGACGGCGCCGATGCCGGCGAGGTTGCCGGAGGTGGCGGCGGGCGGCAGCGAAGAGGAGGTGCCGGTTTCGGAGCGCAAGACGGTGGAGTTGCCGGCGGCGTTGCCGAGGGTGGGGGGCCGAGAGCCGATTGCTGATGGCCGAGCACCGATTGCCGATGGCCGAGAGCCGATTACCGATGGCCGAGCACCGATTACCGATGGCCGAGAGCCGACCGCCGGTAGCCGATCACCGATAGCCACCAGCCGCCTGCCAAACGCCGATGGCCCTCCGCCCGGCGCCGATTTCCCGCCGGCGGGTCCGCGGCAGCCCGAGCTGGTCGAGCGCCTCCGGAGCTTCCTCTTCGGGGGCAACACGGTCGTCCGCGTTGGCGTCATCATTTTGCTCTTCGGCGTGGGCTTCCTCGTGAAGTACGGCGCCGAGCACGGGATGTTCCCCATCGAGCTGCGGCTGCTCTCGGCCGTGGTGCTGGGCATCGCGCTCCTCGGCCTGGGCTTCCGCCTACGCAACACGCGGGCCGCTTACGCCGTCAGTCTCCAGGGCGGCGGCATCGGCATCATCTATCTCGTCACCTTCGCGGCCCTGAAGATCTACGCGCTCATCCCGCACGCCGCGGCGCTCGTCATCTTCATCGTGCTCGCCGTGGCGACGGCGTTCCTCGCCATCATGCAGAACGCCATGGCGCTCGCGGTGCTCGGCATCCTGGGCGGCTTCCTCGCGCCCATCCTCGCGTCGAACAACAGCGGCGACTTCGTCAAGCTCTTCACCTACTACGCGATCCTGAACGCGGGCATCCTCGCCGTCTCGTGGTTCAAGGACTGGCGCGTCTTGAACCTCTTGGGCTTCACCTGCACGTTCCTCGTCGGCACGACGTGGGGCCTCTCGGCATATCAACCCGAGAACTACGCCTGGACCCAGTTCTTCCTGGCGCTCTTCTTCGTGTTCTACGCGACCATCGCGGTCTTCTACGCCATCAAGCGTCCAGTCGAAAGCCGCGGCATCATCGACGGCACGCTGGTCTTCGGACTGCCCGCTATAGCGTTCGCGCTGCAGGTCGGGCTGGTGAAGGACACGCCGTGGGGCCTCGCGATCTCGGCGGTCGTCGTCGCGGCCTTCTACATCGCGGTCGCGAGCATCGTCTGGAAGAAGTCGCCCGAGCGGGGCCGCTCGCTCGCCGAGGCGTTCACCGCCATCGGCGTCACCTTCGTCACCATGGCGATCCCGTTCGCGCTCAACGCCAAGTGGACCGCCGCGGCGTACGCTCTCGAAGGCGCGGGGCTCGTCTGGGTCGGCCGTCGCCAGAAGAAAGTGCTGGCCGAGGTCGCCGGTGTCGCGCTGCAGTTCCTCGCCGGCGCGACCTTCGACACGCCGGGCTCGGCGGAGATCAATCAGCCGGTCATCGACCTGGTCTATCCGTACGCGTTGCTGCGCGCGGTGGGCGCGCTCGCGTCCGCGTACTTCCTGCGGACGCGCGTGTCGCCGATCGCGTCGTTCTTCCAGGGCGCGCTGGTCATCTGGGCGGTCGGCTGGCTCACCGGCGGCACCATCTTCGACCTCATCGACAACGATCACGAGCACTACTTCGCGGTGGTCACGCTGTTCGCCATCGCGGTGCACGCGGTGTTGCTCGACCTGTTCGCCAAGAAGGTCGCGTGGACGGCCGGCCGCTTGGGCGCGTTGTTGCTGCTCCCACAGCTGCTCGTCGGCATCGTCATGTGGGCGATCATCGAGCTCGGCGTCGAGAGCGAGCAGCACTGGTCATGGGCCGGCTGGCTGTTTGCTATCGCGGTGCACCTGTTCATCCTCTGGCGTCAGGATCAAGAGCGCTACACCAAGACGTTGGCGCTGGCGTACGCCGCGACACCCGGCCTCGTCGCGGCGGCGCTCGGCGGCAACGCCTACCTGCACGTCGAGCGGCACGTGCCCGAGGGCGTCTGGGCGATGGTCACGGTCGCGCTCGTCCCAGCCTTCGTGCTCATGGCCTTCCTCGCGGCCGATCTGCGTAACCGCTGGCCGATGACCTCGCATCGCGGCGCCATCCTCAACGGCTGCGTGCCGGTCACCGTGTTTCTCCTCTTCTGGAGCCTGCTCAACAGCTTCACCAACGACGGCAACTCGTCGCCGCTCCCTTACATCCCGCTGGTGACGCCGCTCGATCTCACGCAGGCCTTCATCATCCTCGCGGGCGTGGGCTGGGCGCTGCGCGTACGGGCGCGTTACCCCGAGCGCTTCGAGGCGCTGCGCGTACCGTTCATCACCATCCTTTGCTTGACCTTGTTCGTGCACCTCTCGGGCATCGTGGTGCGCAGCTGCCACCACTTCGCGGGCGTCGAGTGGGATTGGGAGACCCTCATGGACTCCCAGGTGGTGCAGGCCGCGCTGTCGATCGCCTGGGCGGTCATCGCCCTCGTGGTCACGGCCTTGGCATCGCGCAAGAAGTGGCGCGCCGTGTGGATCGTCGGCGGCGTGCTCTTGGGGCTCGTCGTCTTGAAGCTCTTCCTCGTCGATCTGTCGAAGATCCAGACGGTCGCCCGCATCATCTCGTTCTTGGTGGTGGGCATGCTGCTCTTGCTCATCGGCTGGATCTCACCGGTGCCGCCTCGCACGGCACGCGCCAACTGACCCCGGAGTCCTTCGTGCGTTATAGCGTTCTAACCATCGCGCTTTTGGGAGTCGTCTCGTCCGCCGCGGCGCAAACCCCCGCGAAGCCCGCGCACACCGACGTGCAGATCAAGCGCGACGACTTCGCCTACGGCGCGACCGTTCAAGCGGACCCCGAGCACGCGCTCCAGCGCATCGTCGTTCCGGTCACGGTCTACGAGAACCTGACGCGCGCCGACGCGGCCGACATGGCCGTGTTCAACGACTCGGGCGCTCAGGTGCCGCACGCCTTGCGCAGGGCCAGCGAGTCGGTGCGCGAGACGCCTGATGTAACCCTGCCGGTCTTCCCGCTGAAGGCCACCTCGGCGGCGACGGGCGGCAGCGTCGAGATCACGGTCGAGCGCGGCGCCACCGGCGCGGTCACCAAGGTCAGCGCCAAGGACGCGACGGGCTCCGAGGCGGGCAGCGTCCTCACCGCGTATCTCGTCGACGCGAGCTCCGCCGAGCAGCCCATCCGCAGCCTCACGTTCCGCTGGAAGGGTGAGTCCGCGAGCTTCCTGCAAAAGCTCGGCATCCAGGCGAGCGACGACCTCGTGAGCTGGCGTGTCATCGACGACGACGTCACCGTGGCGCGCCTCACGCACGACGGCAACCGCATCGAGAAGGAGCGCATCGAGGTCACGCCCTTCCGCGCCAAGTATCTGCGCATCACCTGGCCCGGCCAGCCGCCGCCCTTGGAGCTCGACGTCGTGGTCGCGGGGCTCGCGGGCAGCATCAGCGAGCCGATACGCGCGTGGGCCGAGAGCGCCGAGGTGACCTCGCCGCGGCCGGGCGCCTACCGCTTCAAGCTGCCCGGCTTCCGGCCGGTCGACCGCGTCCGCATCGTCCTCCCCGAGGACAACACGCTGGCGCAGGCCGTGCTCTCCTCGGCGATCAGCTCCGACGGCCCCTGGAACACCCGCTTTAGCGGACTCATCTACCGCCTCGACAAGAGCGGCCTCGGCCCGGTGACCATCAACGTCGGCGACGTGGCCGACCCCTACTGGCAGCTCGAGGTCACCTCGCAGGGCGGTGGCATCGGCAACGGCATGCCCAAGTTCGAAGTGGGTTGGCTGCCGCACGAGCTGCTCTTCGTGCGTCGCGGCGCCGCGGTCTTCACCCTGGCCTACGGCAACGCCAACCGGGGAGTGCAGAGCTTCGACCCGGCGGCGCTCTTGAGCATGAGCCGGCTCGAGGGTGGTGAGTCGTTCGGCGAGGCCAAGATCACCGAAGCCAAGGTGACGCTCGGCGGAGAATCCAAGCTGACCCCCGAGCCACCCGACACGACCCTCCCCGTGCGGCGGATCATCCTCTGGGCCTCGCTGGGCGCCGCGGTCCTCCTCCTCGGCTGGATGAGCCTTCGCCTGTTCAAACAGATGGGGTCAGCCTCCTAACATGTGCTAGAGCTAGCCCCATGTTTCTCGTGCGGCGCGCTGGCGCGACCCCTCTGTTGGTCGCAGCCGTCTTCATCGCCACAGCGCTTGCCTGGGTCATCCCCGTCATGTGGTCGAACGACTCGACCGCGACGCCGCTCTACGCCATCCGGTCCGCTGGAGCGTGCAACACCTGCCACATCGAGCCCACCGGCTGGTACAACCCTCCCGACGAAGCCGGCCGCAAGTGCACCCTCGACTGCACCGGCTGCCACATCAGCAAGACCGGCGGCGGCCTGCGCACGCCGACCGGTGACTTCTATGGCTACGAGTCGCTGGCGATGTTCGGCTCGCACCCCGCCGACGGCATCGACCCCGAGAAATATCGCGACCCAGACGACAGCTACAGCACCAAGGGCCGCTACCGCTTCTGGGAAGGCTTCTCCGGCTGGCAGTCCGGCAAGGTGCCGATGGAGACGGTCAAGGACCGCTTCGGCAGCGGCGTCGACACCGACCCGACGTTCAAGTGGGGCACCGACCTGCGCCTCTTTGGTTATGTGCCGCTGGGGACCAGCGAAGCGCCCAAGGTCTTCCCGATGCAAGCCGAGCTCTACGGCTACGTGAAGCCCGCCAAGCACTTCTCGGCGTACGGCACCATCGGCATCCAGGGCGACCGCCGCGACCTCATCCAGAAGGGCGAGTGGAACGACCGCTTCGCGATCCGCGAGCTCTGGGTCCAGCTCGACGACTTCAAGAACAACGCCTACGTGCGCGCCGGCCGCTTCACCAAACCGTACGGCTGGCGCGCCCCCAATCACACCCTCTTCCAGCGCGCGGGCCTCGACTACGATCAGTACGCGCAGGTCTTCGGCGCCGAGGTCGGCATCGCCCCCAACTATCCCTACGCGAACCTCGCGGTCTTCTATCAGGGCGTCGACAAGTGGCCGGGCGAGCAGCAGGACAAGGGCTACGGCGCGGCGCTCACCGCGGGTCTACGTGACCTCGGCTGGCAGCTCGGCGGCAGCGCGGAGATCTTGAAGCTCACCGAGGCCGGCGTCACCAACATCACGACCGGCACGCAGACCACCGCGGGTCCCCTGTACGGCATCAACTTCTTCCCGTTCACGCTGTACGGTGAAGCGGACTTCCGCGCCTTCAACGCGAGCGAAGGGCAAGGCACCGACACCGTCTATCAGCTCTTCCTCTTCAACGAGCTCGACTTCATGCCGACTCGCGGCCTCAACATCTTCGCCACCTACGAGTGGCAAGACGTGAACCTGCAAGTCGTCGACGATCACCGCCAGCGCTACTCGCTCGGCACCGAGTGGAACATCTGGAAGGGCCTGCAAGCGACGGTGCAGTATCGCCGGCTCTATCAGGCCTCGACGTTCCTCTCGAACGACATCTTGTTGATGGTCCACTACTGGAATTGAGCTGACACGGCTGGCGCGCGCGTGGAGCTCTTGCTCTGACCGAGCAGCGTCATGAGCCGGCCGGCGTCTCCGGGCGCGTACACCTTCTTGTCGTTGTCGAAGTACACGTAGACGTCGGCGTGCTTTGCGACCTCGCGGATGTGCTTGGCCCACTTGGCGAGCGACGCATCGCTGTAGCGGCTGGCGTAGAGCTCGGTGTCGCCGTGCAGCCGGATGAACACCACGTCGCGCGTGACCTCGGTGAAGAGCGGCCAGTGGCGCGGCGAGTCGGAGACCACGAGGCCGATGTTCTGGGCGCGCAGCAGCTCGTAGAAGTCGTCGTCGTCGAAGCTCGGGTGACGGACCTCGACGGTGTGCACCAGCTCGCCGTCGGTGGCGGCGTGGGTGAGCGCGCGTCCGCTCAAGCGGTCATCGTGCTTGGCGGCGTACTTCGCGGCGTCCTTGCGGGTGCGCGGCAGCATGGCGAAGAACTCGGCGAACCGCCCGCGCTCGTATTTTTGCATGCGCGGGAACTGCCAGAGGATCGGCCCGAGCTTCTCCTCGAGCCCGAGCACGCCTTGCGCGAAGAAGTTCGCGAGCGGCGCCTGCACGTCGCGGAGCTTGCGCATGTGCGTGATGTAGCGCGAGCCCTTGATGGCGAAGAGGAAGTCCTCGGGCGTCTCGGCGTACCAGCGCGCGAAGTCCGCCGGCTTCTTCAGCGAGTAGAAGGTGCCGTTGACCTCGATGCTCGGGAAGCGCTCGGCGAGATACGCGAGCTCGAGCTTCTGCTTGAGCCCCTTGGGGTAAAACACCCCACGCCACTCGGGATAATTCCAGCCCGAGATCCCGACGACCACCCGTCCCATGGATCATGAGATGGTCACGGCGCGGCCGCGGATCAATGCTCGCGTGCTCCGCTCGAGCGGAGGGCCGACGTGAGCGCCACCAAGCCCCCGAGAACGCGGCAGGCTACTCTTGCGTGTCCTGCGTCTCGACGTTCGGCGCGCCGATATCGACCCACTTGATGAACGTCGCGCGGTCGATGAGCGACATCGGCGCCTCGGTCAGCGGCGGCATGATGCCCGCATCGATGAGGTCACGCGCATCCTCGCGGCGCGGGTAGAGCGTCGCGTAGGTGTCCCCGTCGAACTCGCCCTGGGCGTTCGACTGATTGTGGCAGCGCAAACAGTAGTTCGCGGTGATCTGCGCGATCTCCCGATACGTGGGCCGCTCCGGCACCTCTTGCAAAACGCTATTCGGCTCGCTGCCAAACCCCGGCAGGCACGAGCTCGTCGCCAGCAACATCAATGGGAGCAACCGCCGCACCCCCGCCATATAGCGCACGAAGCACCAAAGCGCAGCAGGCAAAAATGGGGGCACCTCGGCGAGCACGCCTGAATTGACACTTGACTATCAACATGTCATGTCACTGATATGAAGAAAGCGAACGCGCTCACGCTACGGCAATCTCTCGGGAAGATTCTTGCTGGTCTGGCGCGCAACGGGGAGCCTGTGCTCATCGAGCAACGGCAACGTCCGGCGGCGGTCCTCATTTCACTCGAGGACTACCAAAAGCGCTTCGTGGACCGAGAAGCCGATGAAGAGCGGCGGCGCATCGTCGAGCGCATCAAGAGCAGCGGATTGCGCAGCGACAGCGCGGTCAACGACCTCATCGGCAAGGGACGCCGGTGATCGTGCTCGACGCGAGCGTCGCCGCCAAATGGTTCGTCGTCGAGGATGACAGCGACCGCGCCCTGAAGATCCTCGACGAGGTTGCGCTGCGCCCCGAGGGTTTCGCGGTGCCCGAGCTCTTCTTCGTCGAGATGTTGAACGTCCTCAAGCACGTACAACCCGACACCGCCAAGCTCCACGTCCACCTCGCCGACCTCGAACATCTCGGCCTGCAGCGCCTAGCCCACGGCCACGAAATGCTCGCCACAGCAGCGACGCTCGCCCACGAGCACGATCTGTCCGGCTATGACGCGCTCTACGCGGCGTGCGCCAAGCTCCTCGACGGTGCATGGCTTACAGCCGACGCGAAAGCGCATCGCAGGCTATCGCGGACAAAGCTCACACGGCTCCTATAAGTCGAAGGTACACTCATAGCTAAATCCTTAGGCTAGTGGCTCTACCTATCGGCAGCCGCCCAAGCGCCCTCCGCAAGAAAGCTGCTGACCTGACGTCAGAGCGCCGCCTCACGGCATTGGCAAGTCGCCACGCGACTCCTTCGCCACCGACCCAGTTTTTCAGCCCGCCACCGCATCGAAGCGCAGCTCGAGGAGCTCGAGCGTACGACTCTCCAAGCGTCCCTCCGGATCGAGCATGTCCACGAACCACTCGAGCAGCACGTAGACGTCGCCGTCCGGCGGTGGGGACGGATACAGCGCGCACAGAGTGGCCCGCATCAGTCGGGTCCGCTGGCGCTCGAACGTGTGGCTCTCACCACGCGCCTGCAGGTCGTTCCAGCAGAGCGTCTGCTGGGCGGCCAGCTGCGCGGCCGAAGCCGTGCCGTTGCAATACTTCTCGGCCACCACCAGCGCCCCGCGTGCCACGGCAGGAAGCGAGGGCTCGACCAGGCGCAGGCAGTCGACCATGAACAGCAGGCATTGCGGATACACCTCCGCCAACGCATGGCGCTTGTGGATCTGACCGACGAGCGCCAGAACCTGACGGTTGTGTGCTCTCACGTGCCCCACGGTTGCTGTGGCATCTCGGTCAGCGAACCCGCAGCTCCCAAACGATGTTGCTGCTCACCACCGAGGCCTCCTCGGGGTTCGGCTTGTACACGTTCATCACGAAGTGGCGCAGCGCGTCCTCGACCTGCGGCACGAACGGCACCAGCTCCACGCTCAGCACCTTGCGGTTGCGGTCGACGTGCAGCAGCAAGTGGCCCTCTTCGGTGGTGCCGTGGACGGCGCTCCAGCCTTCGCCGGCGTGGACCATGCGGTGGGTGAGCGTAAGGTCGGCGGCCTTCTCGACGACGTCGACCAGGAGGTCCAGGTAGTACGGCATGGCGAAGCGGAGCTCGCCGATGTCCTCGAAGGTGCCGATGAAGCTCGGGCGGCGCTGGGCGAAGTCTTCGCGGTACAAGTTCAGCGGCACGCTGAAGGCGTCCGCTAAAACAGTCGGGCGCGTCTCGGGAGTGAGCGCCAGCTCGACCCAGTCGCTCTCGTACCAGTGGAGCTTCGCCGCGTGCGTGTAGTAGCGGTTGTGGCGGGCGTGCCAGGCGTCGATGCGCAGGCCGAGCTCCTTCGCCACCGTCTTGAAGAGCTTGGTCGTCGGCGGGAAGACGGCCGAGAGCAGGCGTCCGCCCGGCTTCGTCAACACGATGGCGCGCGACAGGAACAGCTCGAAGCACTCGCGGTTCGCCATGGGGTCGGTGATGACCACGTCGTATTGCCCCAAGAGCTCGGGCGGCATCGGGTCACGCAGGTCGACCTCGCGAGTGCCGATGGTGATGCCCTGCTCGCGGGCGGCGTCACCCAAGAAGCGCAGCAAGAAGTCGTCGATGTCGAAGACGTCGACCTCGTGGCCGAGCATGGCGAGCGGCATGGCGACGAGATCGTCGTCACCCAGGCAGAGCACCTTCTTCTTGCCGACCACCTCGGCGTCACCGACCGTCAGGGCGCGGCGCACCGCGGTCTCGGGGAGCACCGGGCATTGGCCGATCTGCTCGAAGAAACGCTTACGGCGCGCGTGGGCCCGCAGCGTGGCTTCGTGCGCGGCCTTCACGCGGGGCGACCAGCCGACCTGGAGCTCGCGGCCGACCACCGCGTCGAGCCCGCCGATGACACCCGCTAAAACGGAGTCGGACCTGGGCGGCCCCTCGGCGAGGAAGCCCGCGGCGACGAGCTTGGGCGCCAGGTGCTCGACGCCCTTCATGTCCCAGCCGAGCGCCAGCTGCTCCAATGCGTTCACGTAGCGGAAGTCGACGGTCAGCTCGTCGTCACCGGTGAGATCGACCAGGCGCGAGTTGGTGGGCCCAATCGACAGGATGATGCCATCGGCCAAATGGAAGAGCTGGGTCGCGCCTTCGGGAGGTGTCCGCGCCGGCGGAATGCGCGGCAGCTTGTCGAGCTGCAGGGAGTCGAGGACCGCGAGGCGTGATGTATTCGTCATGCGAACACCGTCCGCTCCGACGTACGCTCGGTGCGGCGTGGACGGACGCGCGAGTCTTCATCGGCGAACAAAGCGAAGGCGGCGGTCATGGTGGCGTGATCCAACGCGTCGTCGTAAGGCACGAAGCTCACCAGCAAGTGATTCATCTCGGGCGTGAGCTCGGCGACGAAGCCGCGGCCCTCGGCGTCGTACCAGCAGAGGATCTGCTTGTCCTCGTAGAGCTTGATGTCGCAGACCTCGGCGGGGCGGCCCGCGATCTCCACCACCTTGTCGGCATACGCCTGCAAGGAGACGCCGCGCGACAAGTCGAGCCCGTCCATGTCGAACCAGGCATACGGCGGCGCATCGACGCTGACCGGCAACATCTGCGACAGCTCACCAGTGCGCGGCGCCGGCAGCTCGGGAGCGCCCATCGCGACCGCGCCCGACAGCAACACGAGATCGGCGGCGCCGTCCGCGACATGCCCACCGGGGAAGAGCGAGTGATCGACCTCGCGCTGATAGCCGATCACCTTCACGCCCATGACCTTCACGTGCTCGTAGAAGCCGCGGTCCCACGGCCAGCGCAGGCGCGCGATGACGGTGCCGGTAGGCCCTACCGCCGCCAAAGCGGACTCGAGACGCGCGGCGGTCAACGCGAGATCAGAGGCCTCGAACACCGCGACGTCGGCGATGACCTCGCGCGACGGGGGCGCGTCTGGCCTGACCACTTTGACGGACACGCCCTGCAAGACCTGCGCGAGCCCATCGACGTCGCCGAAGAGCACGACGCGCTTCGGATGCAGCGCCTCGATGGCGATGGCCCGCCGCACCACCGACGACGGCAAGGTCGCGCGCTCCCCCAAGACGAGCGGGATCCCTTCGCGTGCGCGCGCCTCACGCACCTTGGCGACACGCTCGCCGTGCGCCTTCAAGAAACCGGGGAGGGTGCCGCAGTACATGGTGTCGAGTGCGGCTAGGCGACGCGTGAGCGTCTCAACGTCGTGCATAGGTCATCACTAAAAAGCAGGAAACGGCGGCGCAAACAATCAGCCGACGCGCGTGCGCATGATCTCGTTCCGGCACTCGTATGCCAGGTTGTCGCGCTGCACTCTCGCGTGCGGGATGTTGCGGCAGATGCTCTCGAAGGCCGCGCGGGCGGCGACCTCCCCCGAGCACGAAGCGAGGTCGACGAACATGACCCCGTTCTCCGGCCAGGTGTGAATGGCGATGTGCGACTCGGAGAGGATCACCGCGCCCGTGAGGCCCTGCGGCTCGAAGACGTGCAGGTAGCGGTGCAGCTCGGTGAAGTTGCCGGCGGCCACGGCGTCACTCAGCACCTTGTGCATGAGGCCCGCGTCATTGAGGTGCTCGAACGAACAGCCTTCGAGCGTGGCGACGACCACCGAGAGATTCATCGTGGATGAACGTACACGATCGGCGCCGGAAAAGGCTGTTTTGAAAGCTCGGAGGGGGCGCGACCCCTAATCATCATCGAAGTTGAGCTCTTCGGCTTCTTCGTCGTCCTCGTTCTCGTCGCCGTAATAGGACTCGTAAGTGTGGCGCTCCATGACGTACGCGCCCTCTTTCGTGAGGTCGATCGTGGGGTGCTCTTCGATGCGGTCGAAGCCGGCCTCCACCAGGCGCGCGTCGATCTCGTCGTCGACGGGCTGGGGCACGAAGGTGTGGAGGCTCCGCTCATCGGTGAACTTGAAGAAGGCGTGCACCATGAGGAGCGCCGCGTCCTGGGCGATGTCGAGGTCGATCTTGCCGTCTGCCGTGTAGAACGCGAAGTACGGCGGGCCGTCATAGGCGACATACAGCGCGTAGCCGATCGCATTGTTTTCGCCCTCGGGCACGATGTCCCAGACGATGAGCGACTGGTCCGTTTGCACGTCTTCGATGAAGTCGACGCGGGTCGGAGGCTTCTTGATGCCGGTGAGCTGATAGAGCTCGGGCGCCTGGAAGTCCTTGAACAGACGCTCGAAGTCGTCGACGCGCTCGAGCGTGACCAGGTCACCCTCCAGTCGGTCGTATGGGTCGCCTCGACGCTTGCCCTTGGCCACGCGTCATGTTCCGCCACAATCGGGAGGCCGATGCAACACAAGATCTTCGATGTGAGCCCGTGACGCGAACCTTTTGTTGCCTGCGCGATCCGAACCTGGTTACTTGCAACAACCTGGCCCGCACCACCATGTGTAAGTACAGCCAGTGTCCGTTCAAGCGCCATCGGACGGTCTAAGGAGCACGGTAATGAGCAGCGGCGACAGAATCAGACGTAGAGGCGCGGAGTCGCAGAGCATCAATGCCGACTCGACCGGCGGCAACATGGTCACCGAGGGCACGGGTGAGACCGGCACGGTTCGCACTGGCACGATGCGCGGCGTTGGCGACACCACCAGCGCGGGCGCTGCCCGTACGCTGACCCAGGCGGGCGCCTCGCAGCCCTCCAACGTGGCGAGCTTCCAGAACGGCGTGGTCACCACCACCGCTGGCTCGCGCTTCGACATGACCACGGCGCGCGGCGTCATCGAGGCCAAGGCCGAGCTCGGCGCGAACTTCGAAGCCCTCCGCGGCACCCTCGAAGCCCAGGGCTTCAAGCTCGACGAGGCGTCTGGCTCGTGGGTCCCGGCCGATGCGGTCGAGCGTGGCCCGAACGCCAACAAGTACGTCTTCCGCGCCGGCGCCGAGCTGAGCGCCGCCGACGAAGAGATCCTCGCGGCGATGGCCGAGCGCGGCACCCCCGGCATGGTCAACAAAGAGACCGCCGCGGCCACCTACCGCACGCTGACCAGCCCGCAGTATCGCGCTGCCTTCAACGAGGCCGTCGAGCAGACCCGCGCGATGATCGCCAACCCGTCGGCCGCGAACGTCAGCAAGGCCGCCGACTACATCAACATGCTCGCGACCAACGTGGGCGCGAACGCGATGGAGATCCTCTTCTTCGTGTTCCGTGAGTCGATCCAGGCGACCAACGAGGACAAGAAGTACTTCCTCGAGCGCCTGCAAGACTACAACCTCATGGCCGAGAAGCTCTCCGACTACCTGTCGCAGCTGGTCGACGACTCGCAGCGCCTGTCCGCCGCGGCAGCTGGCGCCAAGTACCCGGAGAAGGTCACCATCTCCATCGACGTCCAGAAGTTCGACCTCTCGACGCTCGACAAGGACGGCAAGGTCAAGGCGATGGCGGGTTACCCGCAGCAACGCATCGTCGACCGCGCCGGCTTGAACGACACCATCAAGGACGTCGAGGCCATGCAGGAGACCGTCCGTAACAAGCGCCAGATGGCGTCGACGGCCTTCCAGAACTTCGACCAGAAGGCGAACCAGCTCTACAACCTCATGGCCTCCGTCTTGAAGGTCATGAACGAAATGAGAAGCAGCACGACCCGCAACATGCTGTAGTAGAGGTCTCGCCTCCAGACAGTTGCTCAGGAGCCGTTCGCACCGGACGGCCTTTCATGTTGGCGCCCCTCGCAGCCTGCACGGGGTTGCGCTATAGGGTTGGTCAATGGCGTACGTTCCCTCGCAGGAAGAGCTCGACATCATCGGGAAGATCCCCGAGCGCACGCTCGAGGACGTCATCGAAGCGATCCGCGACGGGGCGCACAACCCCGCCGAGGCCTTCGGCTTCAGCGACGGCGCGCTCATCGGCATGGAGAACGTCGCTCTCGCCTATTACAAGGCGCAAAAGTACGCGTACGCCGCGGTCATCTTCGGCTTCGTCCTGCAGATGGACGTGAATCGCGGCAGCGCCTGGCGTGGGCTTGGCGGCTGCGCCCACGCGCTCAAGGATTACATCCGCGCGGGCTACTGCTACCGCATCGCGATGGACCTCGACCCGACCGACGTCCCCAGCAAGGTCTTCCTCGGCGAGTGCCTCTGTCAGGCGGGCGCCACCGAAGAGGGTCTGGCGTTCTTGAACGAGGTCATCAACGAAGGCACGCCGCGGATGGACTACCGGCCGTACATCGCCCGGGCCCGCGCCATCGTCAGCGCCGGCGGCGGCAGACCAGCCAACATCGTCCTCATGCAAGAAGGCCAGCGCATCGCGCACGAGGCGACCGAGGCTCTGCAGAGCGAGGCCATCGTCAATCTGCCCAGCGAAGAGTGGGTCGGCGCGACCGGCGGCGTCGTCCCGATGGACGAAGAGCGCGACATCACTTGGGATGACATGAAGAAAAATCCCAAGCTGCGCGAGGCCATCCAAGAGCTCAGCAAGGCCGTGGCCGAAGGTAGGCTTACGTACGCGCAGGTGGGCGGCTTCACCAAGGACGAGATGGACGGGGCTTACGCCATCGCCTGCCGCTACTGCGACATGGGCGAGGTGCTCAAGGCGCTCCAGATCACTGGCTATCTCATCTTCTTGGACCCGCAGGGCGGCCGCTATTACCAGCTCGTCGGCATCTGCCTGCAGCGCCTCAAACAGTACGAAGGTGCCGATTTTTATTACAAAATGGCCCTGGTGCTGGACCCCTCTGACCCGATGTCATTGATCTACCGCGGCGAGTGCAAAATCCTCTCCGGGAACGTCGATGAGGGCCTCGCGATTGTTCGCCAAGGTCTTGAAATCGCTAAGAAAGATCCAGCGGCCAGTGACTTGTTCGATCGCGCTCAGGTGCTCATAAAACAGTTCGGTGCTTGAGTTTTTTGCCAACCCGGCAGGGCCCGCTTGGTGAGCACCCGTGTATGTTTCTCCAGCGATGCTGCACCCATGTCAGCTCGCTTCTGTGTATGCTTGCTGAATAGCTGTCGCTGTTCGAGGATGTCATGAGCTCTACCATTCGCCAATCGCCGACCGATAGCCTCGCCAGCCGCCGGCTCAAAGAGCTCGAAGAGCGCGAGACGGCCGCCCGCCGCGTGCAGATCCAAGAGAACACGGTCGAGACCAGCGGCGCGCAGATCAACCGCGGCACCAACGCCGGCCGCGTCAGCCAGCTCCTCGATCGCGCCACCACCAACACCGACGTCGGCACGACCGACACGGGCAGCAAGACCAGCAGCATCGGCGCCGCCGGGGCAGCTCCTCTCGGCCGCACGCAGGCAGTCGACGAGCTCGCTGGCCACCAGCAGGTCTACGGCACCGGTGAAGCGCGCCTCAATCCGCCGAGCGCCCCGCGCGTTCAGCTCAACGAGCGCACGGTCAACGGCGCCGAGAGCTTCGCCACCAATCTCGGCATCGCTTTGGACTCCGTCGTAGCGGACATCCGCCGCGGCACCACCAACGTCGGCGCGGGCGGTGTGCGCGCGCTCAACGATCGCATCACCACCGAAGAGCGCGCCAGCCGCCTCACCGAGAATCGCGCGGTCAACACCAGCGGCCGCGTGGAGCTGAGCGGCACCAGCGCCGACGAGCTGCTGTCGACGTTCCTCAAGCTCAACATCAACGACCCCAACGAGAACGTCGAGACGCACGACAAGCTCTACACGCTCGCCACGAACCTCCGGCAGCAGGCCATCGAGGACGCCAAGAAGAAGTCCGAGAACGCCCAGAAGCAAATGAAGGAAGCGCAGGCGTACGCGCAGCAGGCCGAGATCATCGGCACTGTCGTGACCGTGCTGTCGATCGTGCTCACCATCGTGACGTTCGGCGCGGGCGCGGGTGTCGCGGTGGCGGCGACGGCGGCTACGCAGGCGGCGACGGTCGCGGCGCAGCAGGCAGCACAGCAGGCCGCGCAAGCAGCGGTGCAGAACGCCGTGCAGGCGGCGGTCCAGAAGGCCGTCGAGCAAGCCGCCCAGCAGGGCACGCAAGAGGCCGTGAAGCAGGCGGTCCAGCAGGCCGTGCAGAGCGCTGCTCAAGAGGCCGTGAAGAGCGTGCCCCAGGCAGCCATCCAAAACGTCATCCAAGCCGCCGCCAAGGAAGGCGTGACCCTGACGGTCGAGCAGGCGACGACGATGGTGACCGATCAGATCGCGCAGCAGATCGCTCAAACGGTCGGCCAGCAGGTCGCCGAGGGTCTTGCCCAGCAAGGCATGTCGCAGGCCTTGCAGCAGACCGCGGTGCAGACCGGCCAGAACATCGCCAACAACATCGCCGCGCAGACCGCGCAGGTCACGAGCAAGAGCTTCATCGATCGCGCCACCCAGGTCGCCCGTCACATGGTCGACAACGGCATCTCGAGCACCATGCAGCGCACCGCCCTCATCGGCACCGCGGCGCTGCAGGGCGTCTCGGCTGGCGCCAACTACAAGGCCGCCGACAAGATGCTCGACGCCAAAGAGGCGCAGCTCGGTGTCACCAAAGCGCGCTTCCGGGCCGACCAGGCGCAGGAGCGCGTCCAGGACGAGGCCGAGATCATCAACACCATCATGGAGTCGAAGAACCAGACGATCGACGCCGTGATGCAGATGACCAACGCCACCTGGGCAAGCCGCCAGCAGCTCATGGCCGCGTCCATCGCGAAATAGTCTTCGCTCCGGCGTTTTAAGGCTTCCCTGCCCCGCTTCTACGCGTTGCGGGCCGGGCAGGTGTACGCAAAGCTCGCATCGACGCGTTTTTGTGAAAAACAAAAACCCGCGGGTGGATGTGTCGTGTAAACGCGCGCCCCCACTTTTTTACGACGGGGGCCAGCCAAAACCCCACCAGCCCAAACGGGCCCAGTGTATGTGGAATAGGGCGCTCGTGCGGTACCACCCACGCACCAGGTCCTGAGGCCGTCATGGTTGTCATTCGTCCAGAACGCGAAGGTAGCAGCAAGGCGGAGCCGACCTTGAATGCCCCCGCGCGCCTGCGCGGTGACGATCCCTCCCAAGAGGCGGCCGAGACGAACCGCGCCGAGGGTCAACGCCTCACCCGCCGCGACGACACGCACAGCGGCGAAGCCGAGCAGAAGCTCTCCGAGTCGGCGCGCCTGGGTGGCCTTCTCCAACGCGCCGGCGTCAGCAACGCCGCGAGCGCCAGCCGCACCGACGGCACCGTGGCGACGCGCGCTGTCCGCCCGAGCGACGACGTCGTCAAGCTACAGGCGAAGGCCGATGAGCTCCAGCTGCGGCCGGTGAGCGCGCCGCGCATCGAGCTCACCTCGCAGCTCTCCGAGAGCGCCCTCAGCTTCGCGCAGAACATCGACCGCGCCGTCGGCAATCACCTGGTGCAGACCGCGGCCGCCTTGGGCGCGACGCACATCCGCATGGACGATCCCGACGCGCGCATCACGTTCCCGAATACGGGCGATGCGATGCAGCGTGTGCGTGACCTCACCGGTGAAACGCCGCGGGCGCGCGAGCCGCTTACGACCGCTGAAGCGGACCAAGCCTTGGCGGAGCACCACCTGCCGGTTCGCGTGCTCACCACGACGCCCGATCCCCGCGATGACGAGCGCAGCATCGAGCGCGCAGTGGAGCGTGGGCTCGAGCGCGCCACCGAGAGCACGCGCGAGCCCGTCACGGGCGCCACGCAAACCGCGACGCCGGTCATCATGACGGGCACGGGAGCGGGTGTCGCCGGCAACAACACGGCCACCACCATCCTCAACGCCAACAAGCCGCGTCAGAAGCGCCTCACCAACGAAGCGCTCGCCGCGACACCGCGTGAGCGTGGCAGCGGCACGATCAACAACGCGCGTGAGCTCAGCCCGCGTCTCAAGCTCATCGACATGAGCAACATGTCGAGCGACCAGATGCTCGCCGAGTTCCTGAAGCTCAACATCAACGACCCGAACGCCAACGTCGAGACGCAGAACAAGCTCTACACGCTTGCCAGCGAGATGCGTCAGCAGGCCATCGAAGAGGCAAAGAAGAAGATCGAGCGCGCCCAAGAGCTCATGCGGGAAGCGCAAAAGTACGCCGATCAGGTCGAAAAATACGCAGAGGTCGCGAGCATCGTTGGTATCCTCGCGGCGTTCCTGGGGCCGCTCGGTGCCATCTTGAGCGGCCTCATGCAGATCGCCATGGCGGTCGCGCAGTACGAAGCGCAGATGAAGATCCTCGACGCCAAAGAAGAGAAGAACAACGCCGAGCGCTTCAAGCTCATGGGCGACATGCACCAGAATCAGGTGCAAGAGACCGGCGAGATCATCAACACCATCATGGAGCTCAAGAACCAGATGGTGGAGTCGGTCATTCAGATGTTGAACGCTTCGTTCTCGACTCGTCAGCAATTGATGTCAGCCGCGATGGCGCGCTGACGCTCCGTTCGATCACAGTGAAATAACGCGGTTGGAGAAGACACCATGACCAGCACCAGCAGCAGCAGCCTCGCAATCGACCTCCAGAGAAGTGGCCGTCACCGCATCCGCACGCTCGACGCGGACGGCGATGGCGTGGCCGATGGTCAGACGCTCTCCGGCGAAAAGGGCAAGATGACCAACGTCGTCGGCACCGGCGCCGCCACGCAGCTCGCTGCCAACCGTCTGTCGAGCAGCGCCGACGCCGCGCGCGACCTCGCGGCGCGCGGCATGGAGCTCACCTCCACCGGCATCCGCTCGCAGGACGGCTTCAGCGCCAGCGAGGCCAACGCCCGCGCGGCCCTCGAGTTCGGCGGCGCCCCCGTGCTGCCCGAGAACACCACGACCACGTTGCGCGCGAACCTCAACGCCACGACCGCCACCTCCACGGCGGCGGCCACGTCGTCCGCGACCAGCACGTCGACCGCCAATCAGCGCATCTCGGGGTTGTCGACCCGCGCGACCAACGTCAGCACTCGCTCGCCGTCGGAGCTCGAGTCGCGTCTCGACGACTACGTGAACCGCACCGGCAGCGAGGACGCGTCGCTCATGTGGACGGCACTGTCCGTCATGGCGCGCACCGCGATCACGGACACCAAGCTGTCGACCGAGATCAAGTCCTTGATGCAGAAGGGCAAGGTCGAGTCGAAGAAGAACGAGATCAAGGCGACCGAGGAGCAGATTCAAGCCGAGCGTGAAGCCGCGGCCATGAAGCTGATGTTCTCGATCGCCGCCGCCGTCGTGCAAATCGCGCTGGCTGGCACTCCGGTCGGTCAGGCCATCGGCCCGGCGCTCGGCCAGCTCATCAACAGCCTCGGCGAGTACATCAACAAGACCTCGGGCCCGCAGCGCGAGGCCGACGACAAGAAGATCGAAGTCATGCGTCACCAAATGATGCAAGAGATCTTCGAGCAGGGTATCGAGAACGCCAAGTCGAACTACGACGAGGCGCGCGAGCTCATGAAGCTCGCCATCAAGATCTTGACCGAGCACGCGGAACGTCAGACTCAGATCACCACGACGATCACGCGTACCTAAGGACACTAGCGGCGCCGCGGGGAAACGACGCGGCGCAAGGCGAGGAAGGTGGCAGACAATCTTACCGTTCGTGCGGATGGCGCGCCGGTCTCAGGGTCCGGAACGGACGGGTCTGCCAAGAAGTCGAAGCTCGAGCAGCAGGTCGAGGCGCTCGGCGAGAAGATCAAGCACCGCACTGGCCGCGCGATGGACGACGAAGTCTTGCGCGCCATGGTGATGCGCAAGCAGGCCAGAGCCGAGCGCGCTGACCAGGCCGAGAAGTCCAAGCAGGACTACCTCAAGAACACGTCGCACGAGTCGGTTCAGGCCCGTCAGGCCGAAGACAAGGGCGCCATCATCGGCCGCGCCCGCGAGATGCACACCGCCGACGGCTTGACCCGTCACCAGCGCCAGCTCGTGTCGAGCGATCCGAACGCGCCCACGATTCTGCCGCCAGCGACGCATCCGCCGATCACGGCCGAGGGCGCCGCGGCGGTGCTCGAGAAGGTGTTCGCCTTCTTGAAGCCCGCGAACGCGGAGGCCCCGGCGCTCAACGTCGAGAGCTACAGCGAGACGCTGGTGCCGCGCCCGCCCACGCAGCCGCCGGAGAAGAACGCCCGCGATGGCGGACAGCAGCAGCAGCCGCAGCCGACCGATCGGCCGGTCACTGGTGGGCCAGCGACGGAGCCGCCAACCGCGGAGCAGCCGACACACCCGACTAGCGAGCAACCGACGCCTGGGCGGCCGCAGCAGCCTACTGCTGAGAAGCCGACTACTGGGCGGCCGCAGCAACCTACTGCTGAGAAGCCGACCACTGGGCGCCCGCAACAGCCGACTGCTGAGAAGCCGACCACGGAGCGGCCGCAACAGCCGACTAGTGAGAAGCCGACCATTGAGCGGCCGCAACAGCCGACTAGTGAGAAGCCGACCATTGAGCGGCCGCAACAGCCGACTGCTGAGAAGCCGACCACGGAGCGGCCGCAACAGCCGACTGCTGAGAAGCCGACCACGGAGCGGCCGCAACAGCCGACTGCTGAGAAGCCGACCAC
>JBDHVB010000015.1:0-40441 GCA_039809465.1 Myxococcota bacterium | reverse complement strand
CTGGCCGTCTCAGTTGACCGCGGATCGTCTTGGTACGAGCTTCGCGGTCAGCTCCGCGCTCGCATCCTTGATGCGCGCGGTGCAGTCGTACAGCCGGCCGTTCGTCGCTTGATACGAATAGAACTCGAGCACCGTCACGCCGCCGTCCTGCTTCATGTACACCTTGGCCTCTGGACGCGAGAGCGCGGCGGTGTCGACCGTGCCGGGGCGGATGAAGTCGGTCACGAACCCTACCGGCGCATGGAAGTCGCCGAAGATCGTCGAGAGCTGAGCGACCTGCTTGGCGTCATCCGCCGAGAAGCCGCGATACGCCGTCGCGAGTATCCGCTCGAACGGACGGTCGTACGCTGACACCAGCGTCCCATCCGGCAGCACCGCATAGTAAATCGCGATGCGCTGCTCGTGATACGCCTGCGTTGGGTCGGCCACGATGATCGGCAGGCGCTTGTGGTCCCACTTCGCGAGCATGCTGAGCTCGTAAGCCTTGGGCTCGAGGCCGTGCTTTGCGAGATCTGCTTGAATGGCGCGGCGATGTGTCTCGATCACGCTCGAACCTGCATACGACGTTGCTACCATGTTGAGCCCCACTCCGATCAGTAAAACGAGCCACCTGCTGTGTCGCGCGCGCATCAGGTCGTCAGCCTGGCTCACCGCTATTGTCCATGTTGCCCACTGGATCCGGTAGCGGTGCCGTGCCCGAGGGATCCGATGGCGTCATCGAGCTGCTGTCGTTGATGACCTGTTGGCCAGAGCTCAGGTCGTTCGGGTCGGGCGCCGATCCCGCTGGGTAGAACTGACCCGCGAACTCGACGATCCTCCTCGAGTCTTCGCTGGGCTCACCGGGGTCGCCAGTGACGACATCCCACAACGAGCGGTCGCGATCGCGAGCGGCGTCCGCCAAGTGGCTGTAGGCGGGAAGGTTGAGCTGGTTGTCGATGCGCTCCCAGGCCTCGGCGCGCGTCGGCTCCCGGCCGTTCTCGGCCATGAAGCCGACGTAGAAGGCGCGGTACTCGTCGATGAAGCGGTCGTACGTGCCTGCGTCAGTGTGGCCAGTCATGAGGTGATTCACCTCGTGCGGCATCGTATCCATCGCGACGTTACGCGCGTTGCCCGTCGCAGGCATCATGCCGTCGCCGTCGGGGATGAGCGCCGAGTTCAGCCAGAGGGTGCCGCTGTCCGCTGAGCCATAGGTGATTTGGCCCGGTGGATCCGAGTACGTCTTCCACTCGAGCTTCAGCGTACCGTCGGGCGGCAGGAACTGGCCGAGACTCGTGAGCAGGAGGTCGCGCTGATCCGGATTGCTGACGCCTTCGGCTTCCGTCGTGACGTACGCCACCATCTTCGCCGAGCGCTCCTGGTCTTCGGTGCTCATGCTGTCGAACCAGTCCGCGGCGGCGAGGTGTCGGAGGTTCTCGATGGCGCCGGCCGAGGGATAGTTGATCGCCTGCGCCACGATAGCGTACCTCGCGCCAGCGTCGAGATCGCCAAACTTCTCGTCGTTCAAGAGCGTGAGGTAAGCATCGGCGACGCCCTGACGCTCGGCCGCGGGGACGCCGCTCATGGGCGCGAACGTCGGGTCGGTCACGAGCAGCTCGATGATCGGCTTGCCGTTGTCGGCCTCCACCAGATCGCCGATGGGTGAGCGCATCAGGCGACGGAGGAAGTCGACTTGAAGGTCGCGATCGATCTGATCACCCGACCCGAGGATGAACGTCGCCGCGCCTTGCAGGGAGACGTAGTTGTCTCCGAGCGCGGGCAACGCGCTCTCGAAGAGCTCCAAGGCTTCGGGCACGAGCTGGCCCGATGCGTCCTTCATCAGCGCTGCCCGCTCGAGCAGATCTCCGAGCGCGGGGTTGGCGATGAAGGGGTTGGGGAAGCCGCCCGACGTCGCTGGTCCGCCAAGGCGTCCGCCGAGCTCCCGCATCATGACGCTCACCGGGCCGCTGTTGTTCGCGAGGAACTCTTGGAGGCTCCCGGCGCCGGTCGGTGGCAGCCCGGCGAGCGCGGTTGCGGCATTCAGCGCACGTCCGCTATCGTCGACGCTCGCATCGGCCGCCTGCAGCTCGTACAGGGCGTACGCATGGATGAGCTCCGTGTTACCGGACTCCCTGATGATGTTCGCGAAGCCGCCGCTGAACTCACCCGTGCTGCCGACCGGGGTCCCAGTTCCGGGTGGAGCGTCGCTGATGCGGTTGACGTAGCCGCCGATCGTAGTTGGATCGCGGTCGTAGGCGCGGCCGAGCACGTCGGCGAAGAGCTGCCGCTGCGCCGCATCGAGCTCGAGCGTCGAGCGCATGATCGGGTCGCTGATGCCATCGAAGCCGAGGAAGTAGTTGAGGAACTGCTCCTGGAGCTGGGGATCGTCTTTCAGGGCCGCCAGTGAATCCGCTATCGCGGTGGCATCGGCTCGAGCGTCGCCGGTGATCTGCGGGATCTGGGGTCGCGGGTCGATTGCCGCGAGCAATGCGTAGTCGTCTCTGCTCACGAAGCCGGCCGTCGGCGTGGTCATCACCGCGATGAAGGCGTCCGTCGTGTAGTCACTGCTCTTCCGGCCAATGGACTCGGCGAGCCTCAGCGTGTCCTCGCGGCTCCGGAGGACCTTCTCCGAGAACTCCACGAGCTGCCGGCTATCGAGGCGGTCGGCGATCGTGTCCAGGAGCTCTCTCTTCTCGTCGCCCGAAAGACCACCCGCGCCGAACCAGGCGCCGCTGTTGATCTCGTCACCCCAGTGCCCGAGCTCGGCATCGGTGAGCAGATCGAACACCGCGCGGGTCTCGACGCGGTTCAGGCCCTCGATGATGTCGTTGATCTGGTTGAGCTCGTCGTGCGTGACGTCGCCAAACGTGCCGCTCTCGTCGAGGAGCTCGCGGATGCGTCTTGCCGCCGCGTCGACCTCTGCCTGGTCGCCGCCGCCAGCGTTCATCATGGCGAGCGCGATGTCGTCCTCGCTGAAGCCCGCGGCGCGCCAGTAGGTCTCCATCATGTCGAGAGCCTCGCGGCTCGCTTCGCCGGGGGCGACGCCGACGAGCTCGAGCATCAGGCCCGACTCTTGCGCGGTGAGTCCGTCCGCGATCGAGGACAGCTTGGGCGCCACCACGAGGATGTCCGTCGAGGAGAGGGCGGCGAGGGGCGGGACGGTCTGGCCGTTCTCGGTGCGCGGCAGGTGATTCTTGGCGCTGGTGAGAGCGGTGTTCGCCTCGGTCCGGGCTCTGTCGCTGTCGTCCTTGAAGGTCTTCAGCGAGGCGTCGTCGGTCTTGGTGCCGAGGTCGTTGGCGGACGTGACCATCCGGTCGACGGCGTCGCGGGCGCGCTGGAGATCGTCCTGCGCCTTCTGGGCTTGGGCCTGCGCTTCGAGCGCGCGCTTCTGCGCCTCGTCGGCCTTGCGCTGCTGCTCCTCGTAGAGCCTGCGTTGCTCCTCGAGCTTCTTCTGATCGTTGGCGAGCGCTTGCTCGAGCTTCTTCTGCGCGGCGGCGAGGTCGGCCTTGGCCTTCGCGAGGTCCGCCTGTTTGTTGGCGAGCTCGTTCTCTTTCGCCGCGAGCTTCGACTGCGCGTCGCTGATGCGACTCTGCAAGCTCTGCAGCTTCGACTGATACCGGGCCATCGCGGCGTTGAACGCCGAGGTGTCGAGGACCTGCACCTGCACCGGGACGGGTGGGCTACCCTGGAGGCGCGTCTCCATCTTCTGGAACTTCGCTGGGTCGGGCACCTCGAGCGCCGCCATCTCGGCTTGCAGCTGCGCGATGAGCGCCTGGATCGCGGCGATGTCGGCCGTCAGGGTCGCGATGAAGTTCGCGAGCTCGCCGATCCTGTTGCTCGCGCTCGCGAAGTCCGACTGCAGTCCGCTGACGTCGGATGAGCCCGGAGCTAGCGGTGCGTATCTGTTGATCGCGGGTGTGCCCACTGCATGTCTCCCTGCTGGGTCTGTCTAACGAAATGGATAACGAATACGGCCAGATGGGGGACTGCTTTTGGCGCAGGGTTGTCTACACGCGGGTCGTGCGTTGGGTTACGCGATTTTGTGGATTTTGATGGGAGTGGTGGTGGCGGGGGAGCTGAGGTGGGTGTGTGGTGCCGTGTTGGATATGTCGTCTATAGCGGACGAAATACGAAGAGCAAGTTGCTGACTGCGCCGGTATAGCGCACAACATTCAGCGATGACTCGACTCCTCATTGCGATTCTGGCCATCGCCTTCGTGGCGTGTGGTGACGACTCCGAATCCGACTCTCCTTGTCGCTCCACGCCGCTGTCGGAATGTGCCGACCGCTGGGAGTGCCGAGCGATTGGTGGAGCGCGGTTGACCGACGGCACGAACTGCGTTGCTGAGTCCGTGGTGGTCGACTGCATCGAAGCTTCTCTGCTGTGCGGACAGGCATTCACGCCCGCGCGCGATCCAGACGGTCATTGCTGGATGTTTCCCGATACTTGCATTCCTACGACCGGAGGCTGGCAGGCCGTGTGGTCGGGAGAATGTCCGCAGTCGATCACCGTCTGTGAATGAAGACAGGCGAGCAATGAGGTGGAAACGCAAATGCTTCGCGTCGTGCTCACGGCTCTAGCTCTCTCCGATCCAGAGGGCCGTTGCTGGGTGTTCTCGACGACGTGCGTTCCAGCGGACGAAGGCTGGCGGACCGCATCGTCCGATGAGTGTCCTCTATCGGTCTGCGATACCGATGCCTGAGGTTGCCTACCTCACCCCGGAAACACGCACGACCGCGATCCCCTCACCGCCCGACGGTAACGCGCCGGTGCCGAAATCGGCGCCGCCTGCGTGACGGGCTGGTGTAGCTCCGCTATTGCGCCGTGTCCGCGTCTTCCTTGTCGTCGGCGCCTTCCTTCATGCCCGGCACCTTCACCGCGTCGGGTGAGGTTGGAATGAAGGCGGGCGCGTCCTTCGTCGCCGTCACCAGGGCGTGAATCGCCTCGGCGAGCCGCGCGTGATCCTCGGCGGCGTTGCGCTTCAGCTCGTTCGACATGACCGCCACGAGGTAAACATAGGGCTTACCCGCCGCGTTCACGCTCGGCGTCTTGGCGGCGAGCTCCGCGGCCGGCCCCGTGACCGCGGCGAGCGCTTCGGGGGGTGGCGGCGTGGTGTCGATCTCGATGAGCGAGTTGAGCACGTTCTGGGCGTCGCCTTGGTACTGCACGCGCTCGGTGGTCTCGGGCTTGAACTTGAAGAGGCTGCCGCTCTTGAAGAAGGCGGCGAAGTTGTCGAGCTTGTGAGTGTGCAGGTAACGGACGCGGCGGCGCGTGAGGTACATCATCTTCTTGAGCTCGAGGCTCGACCACTCGTCGACCATGCGGCCCTGCTCGACGCGAAGCATCCACTGCACGAGCGACAGCGCGGTGGCGGCCGACGTCTGCGAGCGGATGTACTTGCCCGCGCCGGTGGTGAAGTACATGCGCAGGCGGAAGATCTCGGGATCGAGTCCGGCATCGCGGAGTGGCTTGCTGACGATATCGAACGACGCGTCGGTGAGCGCATCGCGGCCGAACGATTTCCAGAGCTCGGCGTTCACCTTGGCGGGCGGATAGTCGTTGCCCATGAGCTTCATCAGCGTCGCCTCGCGCCACAGCATCGCGGCCGCCGAGTTGTTGCTCGCCGAGAGCGCGCCGTCCATCCACTCCCACAAGCTGAACTTGTCGCCGATCGCGACGCGCCGGCTGGTGCTCTTGTCGAGGTTCGCGCCGGTGATGACGGGGAGATCGTGCGAGTCCTTCATGGCCCAATCGTCAGCGGTGACGATCGTGTTCTTCAGCAGACTCTCTCGCGCCGCGATGTCGTTGGGGAAGCGCTGCTTGAGCTGCTCGAACATGCCCGACGCGACGAGCACCTTGGCGACGCTGCCCGGCGTGAGCTGAACCTGCTCGTTGACGGCGGCGTAGCGCGGGTGCGCCGGATCGGTGATGTCGAGGATGACGACGTCGTACTTACGCCACGACCACTGCCGGAGCACCTTCTCGAGCGCCGGCTGCAAGACCGGATCCTTGGGTGTCGCGCTCGTCAGCTCGAAGTCACGGCCCACGTCCCGCATGCGCAGCTTGATGCTGGCGTTCGGCCAGCGCGCGCCGGGGACGAGCTTGGGCCCACGGTGCAGGCCGTTGAGCGCATCCTGCTGAAACTTCAAGCGGCGGATGCCGGTGCGCTCGTAGTCGTCGACGGGATACGCGCGGGCGGCGCTGGCCCACATGGACGCAATCAGGAGCGAAAGAAGGACGGAGCTCAGTTTCATGGAAGTAACCGCCCTAGTTGACCTTCACCTCACCCCGGAACATCTCCATTCCGCAGGTGAACTCGATCGTCCCCGGGCTCGCCGGCGTGAAGGTGATCTCCACCGGCTCGTTCACCGGTAGATCCTTGTCCACCTTCTGGGTGGGGATGAGCACCTTCTCCAGGCACGACGACGTGGTCGTGCGCGTGAACACGAGGGTCACGGGTTGGCCCGCTTTGACCGTGATCGTGGACGGCGTGTAACCCTCGTCGCTCGCGGTCACGACGACGCGCACCGGCTCTCCATGAGCCACGGCTCCCGCGCCGGCGGGCTTCGAGGAATCATTGCACGCCGCGGCCAGGAGCATCGCGGCGCTCACGATCAAGCGCTTCATTTGTTCAACCACTTCGCGAACGAGTCGAAGCTGTAGTCGCGCTGCAAGAAGTCGCGCACGATGACGTCCGCGTCCTTCGAGCCACCACTCTCGAGGATGATGCCGCGATAGCGTTGCGCGGGCTCGGGGTTGAACATGCCGTACTTCTCGAAGACGCTGAACAGGTCCTTCGCGATCGCGAGCGACCACATGTACGTGTAGTAGATCGCCGAATACCCCTCGAGGTGGCCGAAGCTGTACTGGAAGTAGGTGTCGGGCACGTACTCGAACGGCGAGTATTTCTTTTGGAGCTCGCGCACCATGGCGGTGGTGTCGAGGCCCTTCGGATCGCGGTTGTAATACGCGAGCGACAACGACGCGTAGAACATCTGGTGGCGCGTCGCGAGCCCCTTACCGAAGTCGCGCGCTGCCTGCATCTTGGCGATCAGATCATCGGGGATGGTCTGGCCGGCCGGGTTCTTCGCGAACTTCTTGAGCGCGTCGGTGTTCCAGGCCCACTCCTCCAAGAGCTGCGACGGCGCCTCGACGAAGTCCCACTCGGTGCGGATGCCCGAGAGCGCCACCCAGTGCTGATCGCCGCCGAAGAGGTGGTGAATCAGGTGGCCGAACTCGTGGAAGAAGGTCTCGACATCGTCGTGCTCCATCAAGCCGTCGGTGCCGTCGCCGCCGGGGAAGTTGCAGACCAGCGCCGCCTCCGGGATTTGCTTACCGAGTACGCCGGAGCGGATGGGGAAGGCGGCGGCGTGCTTGTACTTGTTCTCGCGCGGATGCATGTCGAGGAAGAAGCGGCCGACGATCTTGTCACCGCTCATCATGTCGTAGGCTTCGACGCTCTTGTCCCAAACCTCGGCGTCGTTCTTGCGCACGAAGCGCACCGCGAACAGACCGCCGACGATGTCGAATACGCCATCGCGGACACGATCGTAGGGGAAGTACTGGCGCACTTCCTTGTTGTCGACCTTGTAGACCGTCTTGCGCAGGACCTCCTCCGCGTAGGTCTTCTGCCAGTCGGCGACCGACTTCGCCTTGGGATCGATCTTCTTGTAGGCATCGAGGAGCTGGTCGAGCTCTTTCTTGGCGCCCGGCGTGGCGATCTTGTTCACCTTGTCGATGAACGCCTGCGCCGCCTCCGGGTTTTTGATCATCTTGTCTTCGGTGATGTACGCCGCCCAGTTCTTGTAGCCGAGCAGCTGCGCGAGCTCGTAACGCTTGGCGAGCAGGTCGTTCAGCACCTTCTCGTTCGACGGATAGCCGCGCTGGCGGTTGACGACGTAGAGCTCCTTGCGGCGCTTGTCGCTCTCGGCGTTCTTCATGAACGGCAGGTAGTCCGGGTAGTCGGTGGTGATGGTCACCTTGCCGTCGTCACCGGGCTTGTGGCCGGCGATGTAGTCCTCCGCGAGGCCCTTGAGCTCGCTCGGCTCGATCTTGATGCTGCGCACGTCCTCGTTGATGTTCTTCGAGAACTGCTGGCCGATGAGCACCAGCTCCTCGTTGAGCTTGCGGATCTTCTCGCGGGTGGCCTCGTCCTTGTCGACACCGGCTCTACGGAAGTCACGCAGCGAGTGCTCGATGTAGCGCTTGGTGACCGGATCGTCCGAAGGCAGCGGGATGGCCGCCAGCGCGTCGTACAATGGCCGCGATAGCGATAGGTCGGTCGCGAGCTTCGAGAAGTCTTGCTCGCACTTGTCCGCCGCGGCGCGCACCGCCGCGTCCGGGTGCACGTTGCGCATCAGGCCGGCTTCGTTGCTGGCGCGGTCGATGATGACGAGCAGCTGATTGAGCGGCTCGAGGATGGTCTCGATGCTCGCCTTGGTGGTCTTCTCGCGCGTCTCGAGGGCGATGAACGCGTTGCGCGCCGCCGTGAGATCCTCGTCGCAGCGCTTCTCGTAGGTGGATGCCGCCGTGCTCTTCGTCACCGTGTCTCCCTGAGCATCCGCCGCGGGTCCCGCGGCGGGCGTGGTAGTCCCTTGCCGACCACCGCAGGCCGCCAAGGTCAAGGAGAAGATGAGCGGGCCGAGGAAATGTGCCCGGCCCAGAGCGCTACGCTGCGCGCAGTTTCTTCCGAGACTTGGGGATCCGCATGTCGACGAGAACGATGGTGTGACCATGGTCCGAGTCTCTATCCGGATGACCAAAGGGAAGGCGAGGGTTCGTGTCGTCGATTTCGACTTTCACCTTGGTGCCGATGTGCACCTGCACCTGATCGATGGTCTGCGCGTTGCCATTGTAGATGTACGAGCGAGGGCCCTGGGGCGGGAGCGCGGCGCTGACGTGCTGAATCTTCGAGCGGACCGTCACTTGTGTCGACCGCACCGATTCGCCGGGCGTTTGATTCTCGTCGCCGATGGCGATGATGGCAGCGTCGGGGAAGTCCTTGCCGAGCTCGACCATGCGGTTGTGGATGACGTTCTGCTGGCCCACGCGCTTGGGTGCCGTCGGGTCGCGCGGCGGTTGGCGCTCACCGAAGGCGCTGTCGCTGCCGCCCTTCGAGCTCCAGTGGTCGTTGATCCAGACGGCCTTCTTGCCGGTCGGCAGGAACGTGCCGTGCAGCTCGAGCGACTTGCGCGTCGAGGTGAAGAACGGACTGTCCTCACCCAGGCGGCGGGTCAACGCGGTGTCGACCTTGAAGCGCTTGGGGTCCACCAGGAACGCGCATCGGATGTTGCCGCCTGGCTCGCCGCCGTCCTGGTTGTTCTTGGGCTCGAGCTCGTGGAAGTCGTACTGTGGTCCGCCTAAGCGGACAATGGTGTCGCACAGCGTCTTGAGGGTGAGCTTGCCGCTGGTGACGCCCGAGTCGAGCGGGCCGTCGTCGTCTTGGATCTCTTGTAGGGCCAAGACGTCCCCATCGTAGTCGATGATCTTGCGGGCGATGCGCTCGAACTTCGCGATCGGGCTCTTGGCCGACAGGTTCTCGCAGTTGATGCCGCAGCCCAACATCTCGGTGTCGCTCTTCTTGAGCGTCGGCTTGAACGAAGGCGCGGGGGCCTCGACGATCGGCGGGAGCTTGGTGACCTCGAGCACGTACATGCCGCGGTCGTACGAGAGGATGCCGGTTACCTCACCGGGGATGCGGTCGCCGACCTTGAGCTTGGGCGCCACCAAGGCGAGCTCCTCGGCGGGCGTCGCGCCGACCATCTTGATGGTCAGAGCCTCCGGCTGCGCGTCGTCGTCGCCCACCTGGATGAGCGTACCGATCGGCGTCATGCTGGTCGCGACCGCGCCGCCGTCCGTGACCACCACGAACTTGCCGAAGCTGGTCGGGCCGACGACCACGAGGTCCTTGATGGTGACGCGCTCGCCTTCCATGCCTTCGTAGAACTTGATGCCTTCGACGGCGCTGGAGGTCGGGGGCTTGAGTCCGCTTTTACCGACAAGGCGCGGCGAGCCGACGGTCTTGTCGAGATCGAGGCCACGCGCCACGATCATCATCGTCAAGCGGCCGCCGAGCTCGGTGATCGGCTGATCGTTGCTCACGATCTCCTGACCGGTCTTCTTGTCGGTCATCCTGAACTTGAACTCTTCGACGTCACCCGTGACCGTGACCTTGTCGCCGATGGCGACGCCGGTGTGGTCCGCTCCAGTGTACACCCAGATGCCGCGCGAGCCGGGGGCGGCTTCCCCGATCTCCGCCTGCATGTAGAAGCCCGAGCCGCGGGTCTCGGTGACGACGCCGGTGGTGGTGACGCGCTGGCCTTCGAGGGGCGAGCGCAGCCCGTCGCCCTGGATTTGGCCGATGGTGACGATGGCCGGGGGCTCGAGGCGGCGCGGGCGCTGCGGTGCCTCGGCGCGGGCAGGCTCCTGCGATCTCGGGTGCGCTGGCACGCCGAAAGGGCTCAACGGATACATGGGGATACACTCCTGGGGGGAGGAGGGTATCGGCTGGGATTTCAGGCTGTTGCGGCGCCGGCGCGTGTCATTTTTACGCGCTCGCGCGAGCGCGCTGGTTTACGCGGCCTTCTTGGGAATGATGAGGCCGCTCTTGGTCTCGGTGAACCCGTCCGGAATGCGACCATCGAGCGCCGCCGCGGCGCCGGCGCTCAACGCCGAGCCCTGAAGATACCCGCTGATGGCGGTCATGACGCGGACACAGGCGGTGATCTCCGCGGAGACCATGAGCGTTCTGACCGCGACGGAGCCGTCGGTCTTGATGAGGGCGTCGTGGAGCGTCGTGAGGGCGCTATGCGCCATGCCGAGCTTGAGCGCGGCGTCTTCGAGCGCCTGGTTGGGGCGCGGGGCCTGCTGGGTGCCTTCGGTCGAGGTCGTGGGGAAGAGGATGCGCCCCCCTGCGGTGCCCTTGTAGGTCGCTGCCTGGGCCGCGTCGCGTTGTTTGGCCTGGGCCAGGAGCGCCGAGGCGGACATGCGAATAGCTGCGGCTTCTTGGATACCCATCGGACACTCCGGGAAGGCTGGCGGCCTTTGAGTCTGTTTCGGCACGTCCCCCGCCACTGTTGTGTTTTTGCGGGGTTGCGCAGTACAGCGGCGGGCCGGCCAGGAGTGGGTCACGGTCGTTCGGTTTCTCAGCTTCGTGATGCGCACGCTGCCCTTGAGCTGGGGGCTCGCCTACGCGCGCCTGATGGCCTGGGTGTGGTACTGGCTCATCCCCATCCGCCGCGGGGTGGCGCTCGAGAACGTGCGCGAGGCCCTGGGGAAGGACGCGCCCGCCGGCCGGATCGTGCGCGGCGCCTTCGCGAACCTTACGATGTTCGCGGTGGAGGCCCTGCGTTTGCCAGATCTGAATCGGGCGCGCGTGGACCAGCTCGTCGAGGTCCGTGGCCAGGAGATCTTGGACCAGGCCCTGGCGTCCGGCCGTGGCTGCATCGTCGTGACCGCGCACATGGGCAACTTCGACCTCTTGGGCTGCGCCCACGCCATCCGCGGCGTGCCGGTGAACGTCGTCTACAAGGACATCCACTGGCGGGAGGCCCACGACTTTTTCTTCGCGGCGCGCCGCAAGGCCGGGGTCACGGTCATCCCGCCCAAGGGCTCCGAGCGGCAGATCTTGCGGGCTTTACGCGCCAATCAGGTGGTGGCGTTCGTCATCGACCAGCACATGCCCAAGCACAGGGGTGTGGCTTGCCGGTTCTTTGGGCGCTACGCTTCGACGACCCCCGCGCCGGCGCTCTTTGCCATGAAGACCGGCGCGGTGGTGGTGCCGGCGTTGATCCATCGTGTCGGCAATAGCGGACATCACGTGAGCCAAATCTTTCCTCCCATCGCCATGGAAGAGCCCCACGCGGACCGCGCCGAGAACTTGAAGCACAACATGCAGCGCCTGAACGATTGGCTCGAGGCCGAAGTGCGCAAGAGGCCGGAGCAGTGGCTGTGGCTGCACAAGCGCTGGAAGATCGAGCAGAACCTCGGGGAGTGGGGCTTGTGAGCACCGGCAAGAAGAAGCGCGAGCTCTACTTCTCGGGCGCGCCGGTCTCGAGCGACCCGCGCCAGCCGCTGCCGGGTGAGATGTCACCCGAGCGCCGCCGCGCGTTCATCTTCGCGGGCTCGCTCATCGGCTGCTTCTGCTTTGGCTTGGTGCTGGGGTTGGGGCTCGCGCCCGGCACGCCCGCGGAGCTGACCGCGCGCAACGAGTCGTTGCAAGGCGAGCTCGATGGTGCGCAAAAGCGGATCACCGATCTCGAGCGCACCTTGCAATACCGCGAGACCGAGAAGCCCATCAAAGCGGGCAAGCTCCCCGCGCAGGTTCGCGCCCGCAACGAGCAAGGCATCGAGCGCATCGCCGTCATGATGAAGCGCTTCAAGGCGCAGGGGGCCTCGGAGCTCATGGAGTGGTTCGGCCGCCGCTGGAACGAGCTGCTCGATTCGCCCGAGCGCGAAGATCGCACCGGCCGCCGCGCCGCGACCTTGGCCCTGCTGGTCGGCGGCATGGCGGAGAACATGCACCCGCAGGACTTCGTCGAGTGGCAGGCGAGCTTCTTTCGCGGCAACTGGTTGGCGGAGCTCCACTACGACATCGACGGTGACGGGCTGCCGGGGCCGTCGTCCGCCAAGAACCCCAAGGACGGCTTCGCCAATGTCTCGGTCTGCCAGATCGCGATGGCGCTCAATCAATCGGTGACGGACACGCAGATCCTCGTGACGCCGGACATGCGTTGTGACCGCCCGCAATCGCGTATGTCCCTGTTTTTACAGGGGTCGACCTTCAAGGACGCCATCGACGAGTTCGTGGAAGCCGTCGAGCAGGAAGGTTTCTTGCTGGTGCAGCGCAAGGAGAAGGGTGTGCGTCTGATCCTCATTGGTACCAAGAGCGGCTAACGCCTCTCTGACGCTTCGCGCGCGCACGGCGTGTGTTGAAATATTCCTCTCGGTCGTGCGTAGTGGCGGGCACTGATGCACTTGTTGGCTTTTGCGGTCTTGGCGGTTGGCGCCGTCGACTCGAGTCCCGTGGCGGCGCCCGTGGGATCGTTGCAGCTCAGCATCGATGACGTGTTCGTGCGCGCCGCCCGCACCAGCGAGGACGTCGACGCGTCGCAGGCGCAGGTCTTCCGTGGCTTGGCCGAGCGCCGCCGCGCGTTGAGCGAGTGGATGCCGCAGGCGAACGGCGGCGTGTTCTACGACCGCACCATCAAGACCATCTACGACGACGAGCAGCTCGAGGGGACGCCCTTCGGCCAGCGCAACTCGTACGCGCTGTCGTTGTCGATCGTCGAGAATCTCTTTGCGGGATTTTCGACACGGTCGCGTCACAAGGCCGCTATCGCGAACCTGACGTCCGCGGAGGTCGGCGTGGCGCAGGCGCGGGCGCAAGCGGTGTACGACAGCGCCCAGGCCTACTACGACGCGTTGCTCTCGGACGAGCTGACGCGCATCGCCGAGGCGACGTACGCTCAAGCGGACGACACCTTCCAAAAGACCGAGCTGTCGTACAAGTCGGGCGAGAAGAGCGAGTTCGAGTATCTGCGCGCCCAGGTGAGCCGTGACACGCAGCAGCCGCAGGTGGTGCAGCGCCAGGTCGAGCGGGATCTGGCGTTGCTGCGCCTGAAGCAGCTGCTCAACGTCCCGGACGACCAGGTCGTGGTGCTGACCAGCGGCCTCGATGAAGATCTACCGGCGCGTGTCGCTGGGGTCGGCAGCGACGTCGCGCGGGTCGAGCGTGACGCCGGTGAGCAGCGCGCGCCGGTGCGTCAGGCGCGGGCGTACCTCGAGGCGCAGGAGGCGATCCTCGAGCGCGTGAAGTCGCAGCACTATCCACGTCTCGACGCGAACATGCAGTACGCCCGCCAGGCCTTCCCGCAGGGGCTCCCCGGCTGGAGCGACTTCAGCACCAACTGGACCATCGGCCTCGCCTTGTCGGTGAACCTGTTCTCGGGGTTCCGCATCACCGGCGACGTCGACTACGCCAAAGCGGACGTCTACGAGGCGCGCGCCCGCTTGCAGCAAGCAGAGGAGCGCTCGCGGTTGGACACGTTCGACGCGCACCGCCAACTCGAGGCCGCGCAGGCCATCCTCACCGCGCAGTCGGGCACCGTGGCGCAGGCGCAGCGCGCCTACGACATCGCAGATCTGCGCTACCGCCAAGGCGTCTCGACGCAGCTCGAGCTCTCCGACGCGCGCCTCCAGCTGCAGACCGCCAAGGCCAATCGGGCACGCGCGGCGCGCGACGTTCAGGTCTGCACCGTGCGCATCGCCTTGCTGCCGTTGCTGCCGCTCTCGACCGCGCCGGTGAACGGCTTCGTGCCGCCGAGCCGGGTCACGACGCTGCCCGCGGGGCTCAACAGTCAGCAGCAGGGCTCGCAGCAGTCCATCGGCGCGACCAGCGGCACGGGCATCACCAACAGCACCGCGACGAGCCTCTCGTCGCCGTCGTCCTCACAGGGAGCGAGTCGATGAAACGCGCCTGGTTGCTCATCGGTTTGCTCCTCGCGGGGGGCTGCAAGAAGCCCGAGGAGAAGAAGGGGCCGTCGGGGCCTGTCGCGGTAGCGGCCGCCGACGTCGCCGCGGCGCGGCGCGCGGCGATCGAGAGTGGTCCGCGTATCGCGGGCTCGCTGGAGGCGCGTGAGCGCGCCGTGATGCGCGCCGAGGTCGGCGGCTCGGTGGTCGCGGTGAAGGCCGAGATTGGTGACGTCGTGAAGCGCGGCGCGTTGCTCGCGCGTATCGAGGACAACACGTTGCGCGACGCGCTGCGCTCGGCGCAGATCGGCGTGACCTCCGCTCAAGCGGACCTCGATGCCTTCAAGAAGCAGCAGGAGCGCACCGCGAAGCTCGTCGAGGGTGGCGCGCTGGCGCAGCGTGATCTCGAAGCCGCGACCACCCAATCGACGGCGAGCGAAGCGCGTCTCGAAGCCGCGCGTGCTCAGCTCGCGCAGGCTCGCGAGCGTCTCGGCTGGGCCAACGTGACGTCGCCGATCAACGGCGTCGTGAGCGAGCGCGGGGTCGCGCAAGGCGATGTCGTGCAGATTGGCTCCGTTCTCTTCACGGTCATCGACCCGACCAGCATGCGCTTGAAGGCGAGCGTGTCGTCGGAGCAGCTCGGCGCCGTGAGCATCGGCGCGCCGGTCAGCTTCTCGGTGCGCGGCTATCCGGATCAATCGTTCTCCGGCAGCATCGAGCGCATCGCCCCGGCCGCGGACGAAGTGACGCGGCAGATCCCCATTTGGATCTCGATCCCCAACCCCGAGAACAAGCTGGTCGCCGGCTTGTTCGCCGAGGGCCGCGTGAGCTCGCAGGCGCACGACGCGCTGGTGTTGCCCGTCGCGGCGGTCAGCCTCGTGAGCACGCCGGCGCAGGTGAAGCGCATCATCAACGGCATGGTCGAGGAGGTGAGCGTGCATGTGGGGTTGCGTGACGAGCTCGCGCAGACCATCGAGATCATCGACGGCGTAAGCGACGGCGACCTGGTGCTGCGTGGTGCCGCCGCTCAGCTCGTGGCGGGGACGGCCGTGCAAGTCACGGGTGAGCCGCAACGCATGGAAGCCTCACGCCCGCCTGAATCGTCACCCACCCGGGCGGACTGATGCTCATCTCGAGCTTCTCCATCAAGAATCCCGTCGTCACGGTGGTGATGATGTTGATCCTCGTGCTCTTCGGCGGGCTGGCGTTGGCCATGCTCGACACCGACGAGTATCCCGAGGTCAACGAGCCGTACGTCACCGTCATCATCCCGTACCCAGGGGCCGCGCCCGAGACCGTCGAGCGGGAGGTCGTCGAGCGGCTCGAGGAGGCGTTCCAGGCGATCCCCGGCGTCATCGACATCATGTCGACGTCGATGGACAGCGTCGGCTACATCACCATGAAGTTCGACTTCGGCAAGGATCCGCAGCAGGCCACGCAAGAGGTCCGCGACAAGATCTCCGAGAAGCGCCAGGACTTGCCGCGCGAGATGAAAGAGCCGTCGCTGCATCGTTATGATCCGCGGCAGGAGCCGATCATCATGCTCAACGTGGTGTCGAATCAGCTCGACATCGCGGAGCTCACGCGCGTCGCCGATCCGCTGGTGACCGCCGAGCTGCGGGCTATTGCCGGTGTCGCGGACGTCAAGGTCGTGGGCGGCGTGAAGCGCGAGCTGGTCGTCGAGGTGCAGCCCGCGGCGCTGCAAGCAGCCGGCCTGTCGATGACGACCATCGTCGATGCGTTGGCGTCGCAGAACCTCGCCGCGCCGGTTGGCCGCGTCCAGGACTCCTTGCAAGAGCGCAGCATCCGTCTTCGCGGACGGCTCGAGTCGCCGCAGGACTTCGAGAAGCTGGTGGTCAGCCAGCGCGGCGGGCAGCTCGTGCGCTTGGGGGACGTGGCCAAGGTGAGCGACGGCGCCGAGGAGCTGCGCAACGCGACCTTCTACAACGATCAGGGCGCGGTCGGCATCTACGTCATCAAGGGCTTGAGCTTCAGCACCACGGCGGTCGCCGCGTCGGTCATGACGGCGCTGGAGAAGATCGCGCCGAAGCTGCCGAAGGGCGTCGAGATCAAGATCGTGCGTAACTCCGCCGACTTCGTGACCGACAGCATCAACGACGTGCGCAACACGCTCGTCGAAGGCGCGCTGCTCACCGTCTTGGTGGTCTTCCTGTTCTTGAACTCGTGGCGCTCGACGGTCATCACGGGACTAGCGCTGCCTGTGTCCGTTTTGGCGTCCTTCATCGCGGTCTGGGGACTGGGCTATACTTTGAACCAGATGTCGCTGATGGGCTTGTCGCTCGCCATCGGCATCCTCGTCGATGACGCCATCGTCGTGCGCGAGAACATCGTCCGGCACATGGAGATGGGGAAGGACCACCTCACGGCGGCGCGCGAAGGGACGGACGAGATCGGGCTCGCCGTCGCCGCGACGACCTTCGCCATCGTGGTGGTCTTCGTGCCGGTCGCCTTCATGGGCGGTCAGGCGCAGCAGTGGCTGGGACCGTTCGCGCTGACGGTCGCCGCGTCCGTGTTGGTCTCGCTGTTCGTCTCGTTCTCGCTCGACCCGATGCTCTCGGCGTATTGGGCGGATCCGCAGATCGAGGCGCACACCAAGCGCGGTCCCGTCGGCCGGGCCATCGCCGCGTTCAACACGTGGCTCGATGCGCGCACCGCGGGCTACAAGCGGCTCATCGCCTGGAGCTTGTCGCACCGTTTTGCCATGGTCGCTTTAGCGGTCGTGACGTTGGTCGCGGCGCTCGCCATGCCGGCCACCGGGCTCATCGCCAGCGAGTTCATCGCGGCGACCGACGACTCGGTGTTCAGCATCAACCTCGAGACCCAGCCCGGCACCAGCCTGCACTACACGCGCGCGAAGATGATGGAGGTCGTGAAGCAGGTGCGCGCTTACCCCGAGGTGCGCTTCGTGTCGGGGTCGATCGGCGACGAGGACGGCGAGGTCGACGAGGCGAACATCGTCGTGACCTTGCTGAAGCGTCACGAGCGCAAGCGTACGCAGCAGCAGATCACCGCGGCGCTGCGCGACGAGCTCGGCAAGATCGGCGGCATCACCGTGTCGATGGCCGAGCAAGGCGCCGACTGGAAGCCGATTCAGGTGCGCGCCATCGGCCCCGACAGCCGTGTGCTGCAACAGATCGCCGACGAGATCGCGGCGCTCATGCGCGCGACGCCCAACTGCGTGGACATCTCGTTCTCCACCAAGGGGAAGCGTCCCGAGCTGGAGGTCGTGATCGATCGCGAGCTCGCGGGATCGTTGGGGGTCTCCGTGAGTCAGATCGCGCGCGCCTTGCAGCCAGCGTTCGCTGGGATCGACGCGGGCGATTGGGTCGACCCCGCCGGCCGCACGCGTGACGTCACCGTGCGCCTCGCGCCCGAAGCGCGGGTGAATCGCACCGACCTCGAGACCTTGCCGCTGCTCGTCGACGGGCGCGACGGTAAGCAGGTGATCATTCCGCTGGGACAGGTGGCGCGCATCCAACCCGGCTATGGGCCGATGCTCATCAAGCACTTCAACCGCAACCGCACCATCACCGTCTTGGCGAACACCAACGGCAAGCCCTTGTCGGAGGTCATTGGCCCGCTGAAGGAGCGCATCGCCGCGATGTCGCTGCCGCCGGGGTACGCTGTCCGCTATGGCGGCGCAGATGCGAATCAGAGCGATTTCTTCGGCCGCATCATGGTGAGCCTCGGCGTCGCCGTGGTGCTCATGTACTTCATCTTGGTCATTCAGTTCGGCTCGTTCGTGGAGCCGCTGGCCATCATCGCGTCGCTGCCGCTGTCGTTGATCGGCGTCATGCTGGCGCTCTACTTCACCGGGTCGACGGTGAACCTCATGAGCCTCATCGGCGTCGTCTTGCTGATGGGCATCGTCGCGAAGAACGCCATCCTCCTGGTGGACTTCGCCAAGAACGCCGAGAAGCAGGGAGTCCCGCGCCGTCAGGCCATCATCGAGGCCGGCGCGGTCCGCCTGCGGCCCATTTTGATGACCTCGCTCGCCATCATCGCCGGCATGATCCCGGTGGCCATCGGGGCGGGAGAAGGCGCCGAGTTCCGCGCACCTTTGGGCCGCGCGGTGATCGGCGGGGTCGTCACTTCGACCTTCCTTACGCTCCTGGTCATCCCCACTATCTATGAGATGATTGCTGCCGGACGTGACCGTTTGGTCGCCAAGGTGCTAGGGAAGTCGCATGCGGCGGTGGGTCGAGAATCGGCGCGAAGCGGTGCTCCACTGGGCGCGTAGAGAGCACGCGGAGCGCAGGGGCATTCGCCGGTATCTGGCGGGGGCTCTGCTCGCTAAAGCGGAGGTGCTCGCGGCCGGCCGGTCGTTCAGCCAGGTGTACGCCGTGCAGTGGGTCTCCGCCGTCGACGCCGATGGTGTCGAGACGCTTACGGCGCGTGAGGTCTTGAAGCCGCGGGTGTCGCGGCTGCTCGCGGTGCTGGCCATCGTCTTTTGCTTGGGCGCGTTCGCATCGTTCGCCGGATACGTCTCGGCGGCTCTGGGCGCCATCGTCTTCGGCATGCTCGCCGCCGTGGCCCGCTTGGTGGGGCAGCCCGAGGTCGCGAGCACCTCGTGGCGCATGTCCGCTTTGATGGCCATGGCGCTCATCCCCATCGCGGGCAACGCCTTCGCGGTGCTGTGCCTCGCTGGCGAGCTCAACACGCTGCTGCGGCCCCGCTAGCGCCACGACGACGCTGCGGGGCAAGCGGCAACTCAGGCTGCTGGCCGCAATCGAGGACAGGCCCTAGTCCGTGGTCGCTTCGCGGGCGATCGAGGTCTTGATGAGGTCGTTCACGTCGACCTTCTGCAGGCCCACGGCGTTGCCGCCACCGGGCACCACGACGATGCGCTTGCCTTGCAGGGCGCGCGCCAGCGCTAGCTTCACGTTGGTGCGGCCGCCGGCGGTCGCCATGGCGCGGTTGAGCTCGATGATGCCCTTCGCCTCGGCTTGCTTCTGCGCCATGATCGCCTCGGCCTCTTTCTGCTTCGAGAAGGCGTAGGCATCGGCGGCGAGCTTGGCGCGCTGGGCGGCGCCTTGCTCTTGGGCGATCTGCTGCTCGACGTCACCGCGGGTCTTCTCGAGCGCGGCGATCCACGCGCCTTGCGCGGCTTCTTTGGCGGACCGGTTGGTGTTGACCGACTGGTCGTAGACCTTCTTGTTGACGATGGCTTCCTGATACTTCGGGTGGAAGCGGTGGTCGCCGAGGGTGATGTTCTCGCAGGCGACGCCATACGGCCGGAGAGCGGCGTTCAAGGTCTCGACGGCCTCCTGGCCTGCCTTGAACTTCTTGTCGGTGTAGATCTCCTCCGAGGTGAGGCCGTTCAGCGCGTCACGCACCAGTGCACGCGATAGAGGACGGACGACCTTCTCGCGGAGATCCTCGTCGTTCACCGCCACGGCGCGGAGGATGTGCACCGCCTGCTGCGGATCGATGCGGTAGAGCACCGTGACGTCGACGCCGACGTCGTTGCCGTCCTTGGTCTTGAACTCGACATCGTCTTGCTCGTCGTGATGGTCGCTGCCCTGGCCGCGGATCATGGCGAGCGCCTGCGTCTGGGTGCTGAACGTGTACCAGTCGTTCACGAACGGCATGAAGAAGTACGTCCCGCCCGGTGCGTAGATGGTGGAATCGATGCCGGTGAGCTTGTTGACGCGCACGCCGACCTCGGTCGAGCCGGTGGACTCCTGGGCGCAGGCCGTGGCGAGCAGGAGCAGAGGGAGGGCGAGCTTCTTCATTCGGCACCAATCATCTTCATCATCGCGTTGATGTTGAGCGGGTTCACGCCGTTCTTCTCGTCGCCCACCACCACGAGGTTGATGCCCTGGAGCACCTTCACCATCTCGAGCGCGACGAGGTTCGTGGTGCCGCTCGCCGAGTACGCCTCGTTCACCATCGCGGTCCCCTTCGCCTCCGAGATGCGCACCATCGCGTCACCCTCGGCCTCCTTCTTGCGCTTGTAGAGATCGGCTTCGGCGCGGATCTTCGTGACCTCGGCCTCTCCGCGCTGCGTCTCGATGTCGACCTGCGCCTGACCCTCGGACTCGACACGGCGGCGCTCTGCGTCTTCTTTAGCGGCCTCGCCCTTCGACTTGTTGGTGAACACCAGCTGGTCTTGAACTTTACGGTTCTCGATCTGCTCCTGGTAGCCGGCCTCGTAGTAGTACTGGCGGACCAGGACGTGATCGACCTCGATGCCGACGTCCTTCAAGAGCTGGTTGAGCTCGTCCCGCGCCCCGGTGGTCCGCTCGATGCGGCGCACCTCGTGATAAAAATCCTCGGCGAGCAGCATGCCGAGGTTCTTCTTGAGCGAGAGCACGGCCTTCGGGATGAGCGCGGCGTCCTCGAAGGTGCGGCCGGGGCCGATCTTGGTCATGACCGCGTACGGATCGATGATGCGGTAGAGCACCGTCGCATCGACCTTCACCTTCGATCCGTCCGAGGTGTCGACCTCGATGAGCCCGGTATGGCGGACATCCCCCACGCCCGGCGACTCGCTCGCCGCGTTGTCGGTCATCTCCAGCGCCTGGAGCGCGAGCGGGAACCGATGCAGCGTCACCCCGAGGAACGTGAAGTACCAGTGCCCGCCCTCGTAGACCTGCTGCTGAATCCCCCCGCCATACCGCGACTCTTTGATCGCGGACTCGTACGGCGGCACATAGTCATAACAAGCATTGAACACGACGATGATGCCGAGCAGCACGATGGCGATCGGCAACACGCGCTTCATCAACTTGCCTGAGAACCAGGCCGACACATTCGCAAACGCTTGCTTCGGATCAGGGGGGCGGGCCATTTGCCCGTAACGCTACGTGGCACCTCTTGATTGCGCAAAATCTCGGTCACCTTGCGGTGCTATTCGGTGCTGTAGAGCGTTTGAGATTACAATGTAATCTCGATAGCCGTGGACGCTGTCTTCGACGCGTGTGGTGCACTGGTGCGGCGAGGGTGAATCGGGCGCTGGCCGGGGGGTGAGTGAGGTTTTCGCTACTGCGCAGTGCGCTCGAGCATCGCCTTGATGCGGTCGCGTTGCGGGCCTTCGGGGGCGACCGCGACGAACTGGGTGAAGGATTCGCGCATGCGGTCCATGTTGCCGGCTTGCATGGCCATCATGCCGCGGAAGAGCCAGGCGTCGGGGAGCTTGGGGTTGGTGGTGGTGAGATTGTCGAGGCGGGTGTTGGCGCCGGTGGTGTCGCCGGCGGCGGCCATGAGGACGGCTTCGTAGACTTGGGCGACTTCGTTGTTGGGCTCGAGGGCGCGCACGCGGAGGATGGCTTGTTCGGCGACCTCGAACTGCTGTGTCGCCAGGGCCTGACGGGTCTGGGAGAGGAGCGTGGGCACGTCGTTGCCGAGGGTCATGCCGCCGGCGGCCATGGGAGCGCCGCCCATGGGCTCGCGTGGTTTTTGCTCGATGGCGACGGACGCGACGAGGATGCCGCCGACCAGGCCGACGCCGACGATCCACGCCAACGTCGTGGCCCAGGGATGGGCGTCGAACCAGGCGAGCACGGGGGTGGGCTCCGCGCTGGCCTCGCGCTTCGGGCGATCGGGGCCGCTCTCGATGAGATCCTTGCCGGCGAGGACGGCATCGCGCTCACGCAGCGCTTCAGCGGCGCGCTTCTCGAGCTCGGCGCGCTGCTCCGCGTAGAACGCGGGGTCGATGCGGGCTTCTTGCAACTGCAAGTCGCGCAGCTGGTTCACCGCGTGCTCGACGCGCTCTTCGAGATCGCGCAGGGTCATGTCGCGGTCGGTGGTCGCGCCGGCTTTGCGCGACATGAGCTTTGCGGCGATGGCGCCGATGACGGCGCCGAAGGCGAGCACGACGAGGCCGGGCAACCAGGTGGTGAAGGTCACTGTTCGACCTCGCGGCGCACGGCATCGAGATAGGGATCAGCGGCCACCGCCGCGACCGGGGCGCTCACTGGCGCCACCGAAGGCTTCGCGCGGCGCACGTGACGGCGCAACACGAACAGGCCCACGAGCAAGACGACGGGCGGTAACGTCCACAGCAAAATCAGAACGCCGTCTTTACGCGGCTCGAGCAGCACCCATTCGCCGTAGCGTTGCGTGAAGTAGGCGATGATCTCGTCGCGCTCCTTGCCTTCGGCCTTCATCTCCCGGACGCGCGCCATCATCGCCTGCGCCATCTCGGACGGCGACTCGCTGATCGGCATGCCCTGACACACGGGGCAACGGAGCCGCTGGCCGATGGCCTGAATCTCCGCTTCCGCGGCCGGGTTCGCTCGAGCGGACGGCTCGGCGTCCGCGGCGAGCATCAACAACGCGACGACCCAGCTCACGAGCCTCTCCCCACGCGCTTGTCGAGCCAGCTCCGCAGCTCCTTGCTGCTGATGACGCCCGGTGATTTCTCGCGGACGACGCCTTCCTTGTCGACGAGATAGGTCTCGGGGACGCCCGAGATGCCGTAGTCGATCGCGACGGCGGTCGTGGGGTCGAGCAAGTGCGGATACACGCTCGCGTGCTCCTGCAGATACTTGCGCACGTTCTCTTCGCTGTCCTGATAGACCACGCCGACGAACTGCACGCTCTCGCCGTAATAGCTCGAGGCCTGCTGCAGCATGTCGTGCTCGTATTTGCAGGGCTCGCACCAGCTCGCCCAGAAGTTCAGCACCACCGGTTTGCCGCGCAGCTCCGAGAGCTTCATGTTGCCGCCGGAGAGAGTGCGCAAAGTGAAGTCCGGCGCGGGTTTGTCGCGCAACGCGAAGGGGACGGCGTGGGGGTCGTGGCCAAAGCCCATCGCCAGCAAGCCAATGAGCGGCAAGACGATGAGCGCCGCGATGATGACGTTGCGCCACTTCATGTGGTGGCCGCTCCTTCGGGGACCGTCGCTTCACGGACGCGACGCTTGGGCCACAACGCCGTGAGCGAGCCCGCCGCGAGCACCGGGATCGCATACCAGAGCCAAGCCACGAGCGGCAGGGTGAAGGCACGCACGCCGATACGGCTACCATCGCGCTCGATCGACAAGAGCGACAGGTAGAGATCCTTCTGGTTGATGGTGAACACGTCGGGCGTGCCGATCGGCTCGCGCTGGTTGTCGTAGTAGTTGAGCGCGGGCGCCATGTAGCCGATGACCTCGTCACCGCGCTTCACGGTCATGTGCGCCAAGACCATGTCGCGGTGCGGTTGCTTCTTCAAGCCGCCGCGGTCGTACGTGATCGTGTACTCGCCGACCTGGAAGCTGTCGCCGACCTTCAACGAAGCTTCGGTCGTCGTCTTGTAGGTCGCTGAAGCGGACACCGCCGCGACGATGATGATGACCGAGATGTGCACGATGTAGCCACCGAAGCGGCGGCGGTTGGCGCCGATGCTGCCGGCCAGCGCCTTGAAGAAGCTCTCTCCTCGGCGCTTCTGCCGCTCACGCGCGGGCGCGGTCATCTCGCGCAGCGTGACCGCCATCGCGAACCCACAGAGGCCGAACGTGAAGAGCGCGAGCCAGGCATGGACGCCAAGCGCGAAGCACACGGCGATCACGACCGCGAAAGCGGCCACCGGTACGGCAAAGCTCCGCAGCACCTCCGCGCCGCGCGGCTTACCCCAAGGCAGCACCGGGCCGACGCCCATCATGAAGACCATGAGGAGGCCAATGGGCACCGCCATGCGGTTGAAGTACGGCTCGCCGACGCTCACCTGCGTGCCGCGCACCGCTTCGGTGATCAAAGGGAAGATGGTGCCGAGCAGCACGGTGAACGTGAGCACCACAAACACCAGGTTATTGAGCAGGAACGCGCTCTCGCGGCTCACCAGAGCTTCGATGCGGCCTTCGCTCTCGAGCAAGTGCGCGCGGCCGACCAACAAGCCGATCGAGCCGAGCATCACGAGCGCCAAGAACGTCAAGAACACCGGGCCAATCGGTGACTGCGTGAACGAGTGCACCGAGTTGAAGACGCCCGAGCGCGTCATGAACGTGCCCAAGATGGTGAGCAGGAAGGCGCCCAGCACCAGCGACAACGTCCATGCCTTCAGAATACGGCGGCGCTCCTGGACGACGGTCGAGTGCAGGTAGCCGGTGGCCGCGAGCCACGGCAGGAGCGAGGCGTTCTCGACGGGATCCCAGGCCCAGTAGCCGCCCCAGCCCAAGACCTCGTAGGCCCACCAGCCGCCGAGCACGATGCCGATCGACAGGAAGGTCCACGGGATCATGGTCCAGCGCCTCAGCGGCTTGAGCCAGCCCTCCGACAAGCGTCCACGCAGGAGCGCCGCGACCGCGATACCGAACGGGATGGTCATACCGACGTAGCCCAAGTAGAGCGACGGCGGGTGGATGACCATCAGGATGTGATTCTGCAATAGCGGATTCGGACCAGGGCCGTCGGCGGGCACCTGCGCCATCGCGGTGAAAGGATTGGCGACCCCGGCCACCAGCAAGGCGAAGAACGCGGCCACGAACAACACCGTGCCGAGCGCGTAGGCCATGTACTCGCGGTAGGCCTCGCGATTGAAGTACGTGAAGGCCGCCGTGTAGACCCCGAGGATCGCGCCCCAGAAGAGGATCGAGCCCTCCAAGGACGACCAGAGCGAGACGATGGTCACCCAGGTCGGTGACGCGAGGCTGCCGACTTGCGCCACGTACTTCACGCTGAAGTCGTGCGTGAGCAGGGCGCGCAGCATGACGATGTTCGCGAACACCATGGCGGCGGAGAACATGTAGGCCGCGTTCTCGGTCATGCGCAGCATGCGCTGGCTCTGGCGGGCGCCGCCGACGTAACCAACCACGACCCCAAAGCTCGCGGCGAGGAGGGCCAAGAGGACGGCGGCTTGTCCGAGGAGCGAGTGCATCGGCGACGCTATAGGCGCAGACGGCGTGCGCCGACAACAGGCGCGTGACTTACGAGCACGCAGGCGAACCCGAGCTGGCGCTGGAGACCCAACAGCAGGGCCAAGGCCTCGTCGCGGGCGGCCTCGTCCAGGGCGGAGACCGGCTCGTCGGCGAGGATGAGCTTGGGGGCGCCGATGAGGGCGCGGGCCAGTGCGACACGTTGCCGCTCCCCTCCGGAGAGGGCGCTTGGAACGCGGTCCGCGAGGTCTTTGGCGCCGACACGCTCGAGGGTCTGGCGGGCGAGCGCGGCGGCTTCGCCCCCCGGCGTGCCCATGATGAGGAGCGGCTCGGCGACGCTCTCGAGCGCCGTGAAGCGCGGGTCCAAGGCCGAGCTCGGGTGTTGGAAGAGCAGGCGGACCTGTTTGCGGTAGTCACGGAGCGCTGGGCCCGTGGCGTGGGTCACGTCCTCGCCGCGCCAGATCAGCGCGCCACCGTCGGGCTCGATGAGCCGGGCGATGCATTGCAGCAGCGTCGTCTTGCCGGCGCCCGATGCGCCTTCGACGAGCAGCAGCTCCCCGGGCGACAGCGAGAACGACGTGGGCTTCAAGGCTTCCACTGTCCGCCGCCGCGGACCGGGTGGCCGAAAGCTCTTGCCGAGCTTGCGGACCTCGAGCAGCGACCCGTGCTCTCCGCTATAGCAAACCGAGGTCAATCGGTGAGGCTCGCCATGATGGCGTCGACCATCTCCTCGGCGGGCAGGCCGTGGGCCGCGAGCACCTGCATGATGCCGACCATCATGACGCGCGCGTCGGGCAAGTGGCGTGGGTCGTATGGGCCGCCGATGATGGCGTTGGTGAGCGCCTTCTTGGTGCGCTCTGGATGCCCCGCGGCGCCAGCCAGCTTCTGCAAGGCCTCGAGCGCCTTGGGGTCCGGCATCAGCTTTTCCATCGCGATGCGCGTGACCGCCGGCGGCTCTTCCATCGAGAGCGGGAGCTGGGGGGCGAGCGGATCGTTCTCGGGCGCGACGACGGGCGGGAGCAGCGCGCCCATCTCTTCGGGGGTGGTGCCGCCGATGGCGCTTCGTAGATCGGTGGGTTGATCGAGCTGCGTGAGCAGGTCTTCGAGGGCGTCGTCGCTCGTCGTCGGCGTGACCGGCGCGGCGGTGAGCGGCCCGCTGCGCATGGCATTCGGCTCGGGCGACATGACACCGGGGAAGACCGGCGGCGCGCCGATGTCCATCGCGACGTCGTAGCCATCGGGCTCGAAGCGCGCGCCTTGGGCGAGCTGCTCGGCGGCGGCACGTAGCTCGCGCTCGGTCTCCGCCGAGATGAGGCCGCTCACGGGGCGCGGCTCCTCGGCGGCCTCTTCGAGGAGAAGCTCAGGCAGCTCGTCGGCGGGCGTGCTCATGGTGTGGGTGGAAAGGTATCAGGGGGCGCCCCGATCCGACAACAATCGGCCGGACGCGGGACCCAGGCGCTCGCCCAGGACGTTACAGGCGAGCACCAGGGACAAGAGCGCGAGGCCCGGGGCGACGATGAGCCACCAGGCGCCCAGGTGCTGCGCCGCGCCACGCATGAGACCGCCCCAGGAGGCGACCGCGTCGGGCACGCCGAAGCCCAAAAAAGAGAGCGAGGCCTCGACCATGGTCGCCGTTCCGACCCCGAACGCCAGCGCCACCGCGAGCATCGGCATGAGGTGCGGTACGACATGGCGGCGCACCACGTAGACCGGCGAGGCCCCCATCGCCTCGGCGGCGCGGACGAAGTCCTGGGTCTTCAGGCGCTTGGTCTCGGCGCGCACCAGCCGTGCCAAGGGTGGCCAGGCCGAGCCGCCGATCACCAGCACGACGAGCTCCGTGCCTGGGTGCGGCACGACGCCCATCACCGCGAGGGCGACGAAGAAGATGGGGAACGCGAGGATCGCGTCGGAGAGGCGCGTGAGCAGGCGGTCGAGCCAGCGCGGGCCGTAGCCGCTCGCGAGCCCCACGGCGAGCCCGAGCCCGACCATGAGGAGCGCCGCGCCGAAGCCGACCGCGAAGGTGAGGCGGGCGCCGTGGATGAGCCGCGCCAAGACGTCGCGCCGCGCGGTGTCGGTGCCGAGCCAGTGCGCGCCGTCGGGCGGGCTCACCGGGGTCACCGACTTGTCGACGGTGTCCGGCGCCCAGCCGACGACGGCGTGCCCGCGGTCGTTCGCGAGCACGTCCGCTAAAACGGCAATGGCGAGCCAGGCGCTGATGACCGCGATGGCGACCTTGCGGATCATGCGCGGACTCGCGGGTCGAGGCGGGCGTGCAGGAGATCGGCGACGAGGCTCGAGAGCAACGCGACGATGGCGACGACCGCCGTCGCCCCCATGACGACCGGCACGTCACGCCGCAGGATGGCATCGAAGGTGAGCATGCCCATGCCACGCACCGTGAAGATGCGCTCGACCACGACGCTGCCGCCCAAGAGCCACGGCAGCTCGGCGGCGAGGAGGCTCAATGGCGCGGTGAGCGCGGCGCGCAAAATATAGCGGCGGGTGATCAGCGCCTCCGGCAACCCCTTGGCGCGCGCCAGCAGCACGGCGGGGCTCGCGGCGGCTTCGCGCGTCGCCGCCTTCTGATAACGCGCGATGCGGGCGAGCCCCGGATAGGTGAGGCACAGCACCGGTAAGATGAACGAGCCGCGCGTCGGGAGCAGCCCGCTCGCGGAGACCGTGAGGCCGAGCATCAGCGCGCCCCAGAACACCGGTACGCCGTGCAACACGAATAGTCCGCTATCGACGACACCGGCGAGCAACTTCTTGCGTGACAGCGCGAGATACACGCCGAGCGGAATGGCGAGCGCGTACGTGAGCAACGCCGCCGCGCCGGCGATGAGCAGCGTCGAGCCGAGGGCCTCCACGAGGTGCTCGCGCACCGGCCGCGTGTCGATGAACGATCTCCCGAAGTCGAGCGACAGGCTCGCCAGGAGCCACCGGCCGTACTGCGTGGGCAGTGACTCACCCTGACCGCGCAGCTCGTGCCAGGCCGCGATGGTCGCGTCGTTCGCCACGCCTCCTTGGGCGTCACCGACGTACGGATCACCCGGCGCGAAGCGTGACAGCACGAAGGTGAGCGCCGTGATCGCGAGGAACGTCAGCGCGACGTCGAGCACCCGCTTGGCGGCCGTCAACGCGCCGGCCCAACCACGTAGAAGTCGTCATAGCGGAAGAGACCGTAGGGCGTGGAGTACACGCCGCCGAACTTCTTCGAGACCATCGACAGGTTGTAGCGGTTGAAGAGCAGCGTGATGGGCTCTTCGTCATGCAGCAGCGCGCTGAAGCGCCGATAGATGGCGGCGCGCTTCTCGCGGTCGAACTCGCGGCGCGCCTTCTCGAGGAGCTCGTCCGCTTTGGCGTTCTTGAAGCCCACCCAGTTCGAGCCTTGCCCAATGCTGCTCGAGTGCCAGATGGGGTAGGGATCGCCCTCGGGCTCGAGCTTCCACACCAGGGAGCACGCGTCGAAGTCATGACGCCGCAGGCGCTCGGTGTAGACCGACCATTCGAGCTTCGCCGAGGTGACGGCGATCTTCGCGGCTCTCATCTCGTTGGTGATGAGCGCGGCGAGCTGCTCGTACAGCGGGTTGTTCGTGGGGTAGAGGAAGGTGAACGCGAGCTCGACGCCGTCCTTGTCGAGGGTGCCGTTGCCGTTCGTGTCCTTCCAGCCGGCTTCGGCGAGCAGCTTGGCGGCGCCCTTCGGATCGTAGGGCCATGGCGTAAGCGTCGCGTCGTGCTCGGGCGAGCCCGGGTAGAACCACGACGCGGCCGGCACGTCGAGACCGAGGCGCAGGTTCCGCACGATGTCGTCGCGGTCGATGAGCATCGTCATCGCCCGCCGCACGCGCGCGTCGGCGAACATCGGCTTCGCTTCGTTCCAGCCGATCCACTGGATGCCGTCGGGCACGTGGCGCAGGCGGTAGAATTTGTCCGCTAGAGCGGCGTCCTTGGTGAGCTCCTGCCATTGCTCGGGGGCGAGGCGCTCCACCACGTCGAGCTCGCCGTTCTTCACCATCTGGGCGCGCATGGCGGCGTCGGGCACGTAGATGAACTCCAGCGTGTCGAGGTGCGCGGGCGTGCCGTAGTAGCTCTTGTTCTTGGTGAGCGTGAGGTGATCGCCGCTCTTCCACTCGACGATCTTGTAGCGACCCGTGCCGACCGGCGCGCGGTTGGCCTCGTGGGTGTTGAAGTCGCCCGCCGCGAAGACGTGCTTGGGGTAGATGTAGATGTCGGTGATGGCGTCGAGGGCGAACCAGTAGGGTTGCGAGGTCTCGAAGACGACGGTGTACGGATCCTCGGCGATCACCTTGGTGATGGGCTCGACGTAGCCGCGCATGCCGGTCGCGTTGACCTTGGGGTCGCGCAGCTTCTCGAAGGTGAAGACCACGTCGTCGGCGGTGAACGGCTTGCCGTCGTGCCACTTCACGCCTCTGCGCAGCTTGAAGCGGAAGGTGCGGTGGTCCTCCGAGACCTCCCACGACTCGGCGAGGCGGGGCTCGGGACGCCAGTTGCGCGGGTCCGCTTGAGCGAGCGACTCGTAGACGTAGTAGGCGATGTCGCGGCCGCGCGCGTCGACTGGATCGAGCTGTGGATTCAAGTGTGGCGGCTCGGAGGCCATGCCGATGCGCAGGGTGCCGCCCTCGGTGCGCGGGCCTTGCTCGCTCACCGGCGGCAGCGTGTCGCCGGTGTAGGCCTTGGGCTCGAGCTTCGCGGCGGGCCGTGGCGCGGCGTCGAAGTCCTTCTTCTCCGGCGCAATCTCGCCTTGGCAGCCGGTGATGACCGCTATAGCAAACGCCAAAACTCCCCGCGCCGTCGCTCTACCCGGTAAGCCCGTGGACGATCTCCGACTCAATCGATTGCGGGATGATGGCGCCGCTGTCGGGGTCGATGCAAACGTACATCTTGCGGATGACACCCGACTGCGCCGAGTGGGCGTTGTAATCGGTGATCCAGAAGCACATCAGCTGATCGGTGCGCTGGTCGTCGTGGGACATGCGCGGCACTTCGTCGGTCCAGTCGCGCTTGCTCTGCATTTGCAGCTGCTCTTGCTCTTCTTCTCTTTGCTGCTGCTCGTCGCGCTCGCCCTGCTGGCGCTGCTGTTGCTGGCGTTCGCGATCGCGGTCACGCTCGTAGATGCGCGAGTGCGCCTCTTGCTGACGGCGCTGCGCGGCGAGCTCGGTCCAGAACAAGTTCTCGAGATACCAGGCCTGCACGAGCTCTTGGGCGTCGCCTTGGCCCATGTGGCGTCCCACCTGCTCGCGGTCGGTGAGCATGATGTCGCTGGCCCGGCGGCCGGCGCTGCGTGCCCAGTGCATGAGGTCGCGCTTCACCAGCGGGCGGCTGCCCTTCGAGGTCTTGCCGAAGCCACCGAGGGCGTCGCGCAGCTTCTTGTAGAGTCCCGAGAGCTCTTCGTGCGACAGGGCGCGCAACGCGGCCATGGTGCCGAGCATCGCGATGCCCGCGTCTTTCAAAGCGAGCAGATATTCGGGGCGCATGCCGAGCTCGCCATTGCGGCCGGGGCCGATGCGTAACAGCTCGGCGCGCATGAGCAGCGTGAGGAGCTCACCACGGCCCATGCCGAGAGCCTCGGCGAGCGTCGCCCGATCGCCGGGCAGCGCGCCGGTGCGCACGAGCTGCAGCGGATCACTGATGCCGAGGCGGCCCATCTTGTCGGCGAGCTCGTCACCGAACGTCGCCTTCATCAGCGCGAGGCGTTGCGCCGGCGACAGATCGCTCGGGGCGCGCTCGACCAGGTGCGGCAGGCGGAGCGAGGCGCCATCGAGGGTCGACAAGCGCGTGCCCAGGATCTCGAGCAGCGTCGTGCCTTCGCCCTTCGGCGCCGCCGAGCCGTGGCGGTCACGGACCAACGCCTGCGGGATGTGCGTGACCTTCTGGACGAACTGGGTCCATTGCAGCGCTTGGTGCGGCGTCGACTGATCGGTCGCGGCCTGGCGCGCGGCCTCGGGGGAGGGAGCATTGCCAAAGCGGTTCGACGGGTTGGGGTCGTTGGCGTTGGCGAAGCGCTGCATGAGCTTCGCCAGCACCGCGTCGTTGGCCGAGCCGGTCTGGAGTTGGTGGGCGAGCTGCTCGGGGAGCTGACCGCGTAGCTGCTCGACCAGCATGCGGCCCATGGCCTCTTTGGCCGGCTCCGACATCTGGGAGGGGTTGAGCCGGGCGAGCTCGACGGCGGCCGTCCGATCCTTACGGATCGCGGTCAGGAGGGCGTAAGCAGCATCGTCGGAGCGCTGACGGGCGCGGCTCGCGTCGTCAGTGTGGGACAAATCCACTCTATTTTCGCGGATTTCGACCATGTCCTGCCTAGCAGCCTCGGGAGACGAGGCCGTGTGGCGGCATTATACCTACGCGGGAGGGTCTCGTCCCGGTTGTGTACGACCGAGGGCCCGAGGGAGCTAATTTGCGTGGGCGCGCACCGGCGTGGTAGCGCGCTAGCCCATGACAGCCCAGTACCTCGCATCGCTTTTGCTCGCGCAAACGCCTCCGCCGGCCGCGGTTGCGCCGCCGAGCTATGGATTCATCGAATCGGTCTTGTCGGCCGGTTTGCCCGAGAAGGGCGTCATGGTGCTCTTGGCCGTCTTTTCGGTGGTGAGCTGGGCCATCATCTACTTCAAGTGGCGCACCATTCGCCGCGCTTATGGCGACAGCGAGTCGTTCCTCGACATGTTCTGGGGCAGCAAGCGCTTGGACGCCATCTACCAGAAGAGCGAAGCCCTGCCGGCCTCACCGGTCTCGCAGGTCTTTCGCGCGGGGTACGTCGAGCTCGCCAAGCTCAAGAAGAAGGACGAGCCGGCGGCGGCGCAGGGCGCAGGTCACGGCGAAGCCATGCTGGGCGACTTGGAGAGCGTCGAGCGCTCGATGCGCCGTACCGCGGCGGCCGAGCTCACCGGCCTCGAGTCGATGATCCCGTTCCTCGCGACCGTTGCGTCGTCATCGCCGTTCATTGGTCTTTTGGGGACGGTCGTCGGAATCATGACCTCGTTCCAAGACATTGGACGTATGGGTAACGCGAATCTCGCGACCGTCGCGCCTGGTATCGGTGGAGCGCTCGTGGCGACGGCCTTCGGTCTGTTCGCGGCCATCCCGGCCGTCATGGCGTACAACTTCTTCATCGCGAAGATCCGCGTCCTCGACACCGAGATGCAAAACTTCTCGGCTGACTTTCTGAACATCATCAAGCGTCACTTCTTTTAGGATTTCGCCATGGCGATGAGTGTTGGCGGCGGAGGCCGCGCGCTAGCGGAAATCAACGTGACGCCGATGGTCGACGTCATGCTGGTGTTGCTCATCATCTTCATGGTGACGGCGCCGCTGATTCAGCAGGGCGTGGCGGTGGATCTGCCGCAGACCAAGGCACCGACCTTGGATGTCCAAGAAGATCGTCTGGTGCTCACGGTCACGAAAGACCGCCACCTGTTCATCGGCGAGACCGAGATCCCGTACGCGCAGCTCCGCGAGAAGCTGGTTGGCAATACGAAGCTCGCGCGCGACAAACAGTTGTACCTGCACGCGGACCGCAACTTACCTTACGGGGTGGTGGTGGACGTGATGGCGATCATCAAGGACGCCGGGGTGACGAACCTCGGCATGGTGACCGACCCGGTACAGCCGCAGCAGAAGTAGCAGGGGCGTTTCGTGACGCAGCTCGGACAAGTCGACGGCTCGCGCCGCAAGAAGTCGACGACGTTGGGTCGGGCGATCGCTATTTCCGTGATAGCGCACGCAGCGGTCATCGTCGCCGGCATCATCTCCATCAAGTCGGCGCACAGCCGCAAACCGGCGCAGAACGTCATCGTCACCGAGTTGGTGCGCTTGGGTAAGGAGCGCCCCAAGGATCTGTTGCCGCGCAAGGAAGAGCCGCCGCCACCTCCCGAGAAGGCCGATCCGCCACCGCAGACCACGCCGTCGCCGGATCCGCCGCCTCAGACCAAGCCGACACCGCAGAAGGATGCGACGCCGTCCGCCAAGGACCGCCTCTCGCAGCTGTCGAAGGTGCAGAACGCCCTCGACCGTTTGAAGAATCAAGAAGAGCCCGAGGGGCGTGAGGACGGCTCGCAGTACGGCACGACCAACAAGGCCTTGGCGGGTAACAAGCTCGCGAGCGAGATCTACGCGTGCCTGAAGGCCAACTGGAACCTGCCCGGCATTTCGGCGGCGCAGGCCGCGGGCAAGAGCACGAAGCTCGCGGTGAGCGTCCAGAAGGACGGACGTCTCACCGACCTCGAGATCACCAAGTCGAGCGGCGATCAGCGCTTCGACTCCGCGGTTCGTGCCGCGACCCAGAAGTGCGGCAAAGTTTCACCACCCGATCCGGATATCGCCGAATCGGTGCGCAAAGATGGAATCGAGATCGTCTTCACGCCATAGTGCAAAGGTCATGATGAACGCACTCCGTAAGCTCCTCCTCCTCGTCGCTGTCTCGTTCACGGCGACCCCGGCCTTTGCCCAGCGCATGTCGATCACCGTCGGCGGCGCGAACTTCCGCCCGTACCCCGTCGCCGCGCCCGACATCGTGCCCGCGGGTGGCGATGCTTCGAAGGTCGCCAAGGAGCTCTCGGCGATCTTGCAGATCGACGTCGATCTGGCCCGCTCGCTCGAGCTCGTGCCGCCGAACACGTACCTCGCGCCCGACAAGGAGCCGATCACCAAGCCGAACTTCCCGAACTGGACCAACGTCGGCGCCTCGGGGCTTATCCGTGGCTCGGTCGCGATGGCCGGCAAGACCGCGAAGATCAATTTGCGCTTCTACGATGTGGTGGCGCAGCGCGAGCTCTTGTCGCGTGATTATGACGAGAGCGCGGATCGTGGCTCGCGCGCCGTTCACAAGTTCCTCGACGAGGTCATCGAGCTGCTCACGGGTGAGAAGGGCATCTTCTCGTCGCAGCTCGCGTACGTGCGCAAGACGCGTGGTGGCAAGGCCGTGTTCGTCGCCGACATGGATGGCGGCAGCGAGCGCCGCATCACCGCGGAGGGCGTGTTGTCGCTCTTGCCGGCGTGGCTCCCGGGCGGCGCGGGCATCGTTTACACCTCGTACGCCGACGGCAACCCCGACCTCTGGCGCATCGGTCTCGACGGTCAGAACGCCAAGAACCTCTCGAGCCAGCGCGGCTTGAACACTGGCGCGCAGGTCTCGCCCGATGGCCGCCGCATCGCGCTCACCTTGTCGGTCGACGGCAACACCGAGATCTACGTGATGGACGTGAACGGCGGTAACGTGAAGCGCCTCACCGACTCGTGGGGGCAAGACGTCTCGCCCACTTGGAGCCCTGATGGCTCGCGCATCGCCTTCGTGTCGTCGCGCGCTGGTAACCCGCACATCTACGTGATGAACGCCGACGGCTCGAACGCGCGCCGCCTCACCTTCCAGGGCAACTACAACCAGGAGCCCGACTGGTCGCCGAAGGCTGGTGGCCAGATCGCCTTCACCGCGCGCGACGAGCGCATGAAGTACGACATCTTCGTGGTCGATCCCGACACCGGCGTCATCACCCGCCTCACGCAGGACGAGGGGAACAACGAGTCACCCACGCACTCGCCCGACGGTCACCACATCGCCTTCGTGTCGACCCGCACTGGCGCGGGTGGCCGCCGCCTCTACGTCATGGACGTCGACGGGAACAATCAGCGCCTCATCGCCCGCATCCAGGGCGACGTCGAGACGCCGTCGTGGGGTCCGCGGCTCGGGTATTAGGGGCAACGTCGATCACTCGAGCAGCCGGGCAGGGGCCGCTAGCGCTCTTCGACGATGGTGTCTTGGTCGGGGAGTGGCACGTTCAGGGCGTAGATGTACGACGCTGTCATGATGAGCATGCCCATGACGCCGGCGACGACTAGCGTGATCATATCACTGCGGGAGAAGAAGCGGCCGACCTCCTCGTACTCGTCGAGGTCGTCGGGTTGTTCGTGGAGGATCCGCGCGGGGACGGCGTTGGCGGTCGTGGCGGGCGCGTTCATCTCGTCGTCGTTCGGGAGCGGGCCGGCGCGGTTGAAGACCTCGTCGTCGAGGAACTCGCCGTCTTCGTCCGAGGCGCTGGCCTCGGTGTCGCCGTCCTGCTCGTCGAGCTTCGTGGCGCCCTTGCTCTTTTTCTTCTTCTTCGATTGCGCCTGCGCGACCTCGGTCACGGCCTTCTCGGGAGGCGTGGCGATGACGGTGGCGACGTGCAGCGGCGTGGGCTGAACCGTCGTCGCGACGTGCAGACCTTCGACGGTCGTCGCTGCGGCGAGCGGGCTCATGGCGCCGAGCACCTCGTTGAGCGCCGGCGCGTGCGCTTCAGCGGGCTTGGCGAACTTGGTGATCTCCATGCCGAAGCCCGAGGGCTGAGTGCGGCGGACGAGATCGGCGACGCCCTCGAAGACTCGCGTCGTCTCGTTGAACACCGAGCGCGGGTCCTTGCCGCTGGGCGTCTTGACCTGGAAGAGCGAATGACCGTCGGCTTGCTGCTGGAAGAACGTGCTGGCGACGACCGTGGGACCTTCGCCCAACACCGCCGGTGGACTGAAGCTCGCGGTGGGCGCGGCGTGCTCGGCGGCCCAAGGATTCGCTTCGGCGGCGGTGGCGTTGTCCGTCATCGCGGATGGGGAAATGGTGTCCTCGGCGCCCGTCGGCTCGTCGTCGAGCTTGGGCATGACCTCGTCGAGCGTGAAGCTGAAGTCGCCGTCGGCCTTCGGCTCGAGGGGCGCCGCCGAGACGTTGGGAGTCGCTTCGAAGGGTAATGTCGAGAGCTGCTCGGTGGTGCCGTCGAAGCCGCTTGGAGCGGGGTGTCTCTCCTGCGCCGGGCGGAGGTCGGCGGTGATCGGCACATCGCCGGGCTCGACTTTGTCGGCGTGGGTCGAGTCACCTACGTCCTGCTCGTGCACGCCCGTATCGGCGACGTCGTGCAGGCCGGTGTCCGGGCTCTTCACGCTGATACCGGTGTCCGTGCCCTCGAGGAGCGACTCGGAGACGCCGGTGTCGTCATCGTCGTCGATGGTCGACATCGCCGGTGCGTCCGAGGTGGTGCGCTCGTCGCGTGTGTCCTTGGTGCGCGACGCGTCGCCACCGGCGCTCAGGCTGTCCCCCATCGGCGTGGGCTTGTTGCCCGACGGCGTGAGCCCCATCGGCGTGAGCTTGCGGTACTGATCGACGCGGACCTTCTCGCGCTCGTAGTCCTCGAAGAACAGCTCGCGCATGATGCGGGCGAGCTCGCCCTGGTCGATGACTTGTCCGTCTTCGCGGATCCAGTCGCGCAGGGCCTTCGCCATCTCGCCGGCGGTCGCGTAGCGCTTGTCGGGCTCGCGCTGCATGGCGTGCTCGATGATCTTGGCGAGGCCGTGCGGGATGCTGGCGTTCACCTGCTCGGGCGACGCGTAGCTGGCGCGGGCCACCTTGCCCAGGGTCGCGGCGTCGCTGCCGCCACGGAAGGGCGCCATGCCGGTGCTCATCTCGTAGAGGATGGTACCCAACGCGAACACGTCGGAGCGCCGGTCGGCCGGATGGCTGATGGCCTGCTCGGGCGAGAGGTAGCCGAAGCGCCCCTTGATGGAGCCCAAGCGGCCCTCGATGCCACGACTCTTCGCGTCACGCGCGCTGAAGTCGATGAGCTTGGGGATGCCTTCGTACGCAATGAGGATCTTTTGCGGCGACAGGTCGCGGTGGACGACCGCGTGCTCGAGCTCCTCGGGTGGCTTGACGTCGTGGGCGTAGTCCAGCGCGTCCGCGACGGCGGCGGCGATGTAGGCGCTGGCGATGTAGGGCAAACGCTGACCGGACTTGCGGGCCCGCTGCAGCACGGTCTTCAGATCCTTGCCGTGGATGAACTCCATGACCAGGAAGTGCTGCTTGTTGTTCACGCCGTAGTCGATGACCTCGGCGATGTTCGGGTGGCGCAGGTGCCGCGCGAGCTTCGCTTCGTCCCTGAACACCTTCATGAGCTCGGGCGTACCGGCGAACTGCGTGAGCAAGCGCTTGATGGCGAGCAGGCCTCCACCCACGCCGTCACCCAGGCGCTTACCGAGGAACACCTCGGCCGTCCCCCCAGCGCCTAGACGCCCGAGTAGGTAGTAGTCGCCGTAGGCGATCCCGTCGCTCACCCGCGAAACATTACTTGATCAGTTAGTTTGCGCAAGCGGGCTGCTGATTTATAACTTTGTCAGGCGGTGGTGAGGCGTTTGACCCGTCCAGGCAGCGCGCTCCCGGTGGCACTCCGATGATCGTTCAATGTCCGCAGTGCTCCACCAGATTTCGCCTCGACCCGCGTCGATTGAGCGAGCGCGGCGCGCGTGTGACCTGCTCGGTTTGCCAGCACGGCTTCGTGGTGCGGCCCGCGGATGACGTCGAGGCGCTCGACCCGTTCGCCACCACCAACATCGATGCTCCGCGCGCGCCCGTGGCCTTCGATGCCGAGACGACGGCGAGCTCGTCCATCCCGGCCTTCGACTTCGACAGCGCGCCCCACGACGCCAAGACGGCCGTGCACATCGTGCCGCCGGGGTTCCGCGATAACGAACGGAGCCCGAGGTCCTTCGACGACTTGTCGACCGACGTGGACGCGCCGGCCACGCGTACGTCGATGAGCCTCGACGAGGTGTCGGCGGCGGTGCGGCACGACGACTTCCTCGCCATCGACATCAATCACGATGACGAGCCCACCTCCATTGGTGACGACGACGTGATGAGCATCGACGAGGACGAGGTCGTCTCCATCGATCACGAGCCCACGATCGATCTCGCCGCGCACACGCAGCTCCAACAACCAGCGGCGCCGCAGTACATGCCCGAGACCAACTCGCGCGCCAGCACCGTCGTCACGCACACGCCGTCGCTGCTCCTCGAGCAGTCGCGTGGCGGCTCCGCGTCGGGGCAATCGACGTTCCAGCAGCAGGCGCACGAGCAGGCCACCTCGGTCATGTTCGTGCCGTCGCTCGGCCGCCCCGACAACGATGCGCTGCATGAGAGCGCCATGCTGTCCGCGGGCGGCGGCATGGAGACCTTCGTCGGCCGCATCGACCCCGCGCTCATGGCGCGCTCCATCCCGCAGCAAGACGACGCCGACCTGATGATGAACGGTGGCCTCTCGAGCGACGGCACGTACTCGCCGCCGCAAGAGAACACCCGCCCGGCGATCGCCTTCGAAGGTCCCACCGACGTTCACGGCCTGCAGCTCGACCGTCCCGAGCGCCGTCAGACGCGGCCGATGCAGAGTGGTCTGTCCGAGGGCATGACCCAGGACGGCGTGACGCGCCAAGCCGCCGCGCCGGAGACCAACCGCGGCATGCGCATCGCCCGCGGCGCCATGACCGTGATGCTCTCGCTCACGCTGATCGGGCTCGCCTTGTTCGCGCTGGTGCGCAGCGGGCAGCTCGACATGGAGGTCCTCCTCGACCCCGAGCGCATCGTGAACGGCAACGAGGTCGAGGGCGCGACGGGTATCCTCGGCGTGCAGCCGCTGTCGATGCGCTCCGTGCTCTATCCGACCGTGCATGGCCGCATCCTCGTGTTCACGGGCGAGGCGCAGAACACCAGCACGCAGCCGGTCTCGAACCTCGAGGTGGTGGCCGAGGTGTTTGGCAAGGACGAGAAGGTCATCGCTTCGGCGCGCGAACAGCTCGGTGTCGTGCTGAGCGTGGCCGAGCTGTCACGCCTCGAGACGCCCGAAGCGGTGAGCCGCGCGTTTGCCCAGAAGAGCACCGGGCCGGTGACGCTCGCGCCCGGCGAGCACGTGCAGTTCATGGTCGTCATCTCGCCCGCGCCGCGTGAGCTGCGCTCGAGCCGCCACCGCGTACGCCTGGCGCAGGTTGCCGCGCCGCCGGCGGTGACCGCGCCCCAGCCCGCGCCCGTGGTCCCCGAGGTCGTGAACGAACCGCCAGCGCAGGTCGAGACCGCGCCCGTGGGCGCCAGCGACGATGACGCGGCTCAACGCAAAGCGAAGCTCAAGGCCAAGCGCATGAAGATGAAGCGCAAGGCACGCGGCGCCGACGGCGACGAGCAGCCCACGCCCAGCGAGCCCGCGGAGTAACGGCGCTCAGCGCTTGCCGAATGTCCGCTCGAGAAGACGCGCCGTGCCGTCCGCGATGCGCCGCAGGTTGTGCGCGCTGAACACCATGAAGATGATGAACGCGGTGAGCAGGAGCTCGGGGAGGTAAGGCACCTGCATTTTAGATGTTCAGACCGATCTTCAACGTGTGACTGAAGTGAGCGCTGTCGGCGGTGACTCCGGACGGCATGAAGCCCATGTCGAGGAAGTAGCCCGCGAAGCCGAAGCCATACACGGCGTGGCAGCCGAGGAACAGTCGGGTGAACTGGCTGTCGCCAAAACCCAGCACCGGGAAGCGGTAGAGCGAGCCGCCGGGACCCTCGGTTTGATCGGCGGGATCGACGACCTCGGCCGGGGTCGCGTCGAGGACGCTGGTCGCCGTGCGGACCCAAGCGCGGCCGAGCCCGAGGGACGGCGTGATGCGGAAGGCCCCCTTCCAGACCAGGGTGTACGAGGCCATGACGTCGAGCTCGAGGGTCGTCTGGCTGAGCTCGGTCGCGCCCACCAGGTGGCCGGCGGCGCCGCGGACGGCGATGTCCGGGATGTAGCGCGGCAGGTACGCTTCGAAGAGGCCGACTTTGACGTCGAGGCCGAGCGCGACCATCGAGCTGCCGCCGAGGTAGGCCATGGTGAGGCCCAGGTCGGTCGAGAAGGGGAGGCCCTTGCGGACGAGGAGCGTCGGCGACCAGAAGCCGCCAGGTGAGCCGCCGCCATTCACGGCGCTCTCGAAGACCGGCGCGTTGGCGCTGCCTTGCCAGTAGTCGGCGCCGCCGGAGATGCCTGTGTAATTGAGCGCGAAGGCGAGCTCGAAGCCGGCGGCACCCAAGCTGTCGGCGCCGGTGAGGACGCGCGGCGCGGTGACGAAGCCGAGCTCGGTGGCGAGGGCCCGGTAGCGCGCGACGGCTGGGTCGGTGAGGTCGTTGCTCGCGGGTCTCCCCAAGCCAAGCAGCGAGAAATCGCGCGGCCCGGCGTGGGCGACACCCGTCCCGAGGAGGACGACGAGGAGGGTGGCGAGGCGCACGACGGTCATAGGTGCTCGATTGTCGGCGTATTGGCCCCTGGGGTTGTGGGGCGTGTGGGGTGGCGGGTCATGTCGCTTCGAGAAATCGGGAGTGGAGGGCCGCGAGGCTCGCGAGGTCATGCACATCACTC
>JBDHVB010000014.1:0-42030 GCA_039809465.1 Myxococcota bacterium | reverse complement strand
ATCGCGTACTGGGTGGTGACCATCCTCTTTTGTCTGCAGATGGGCTTCACCGCGTATGCGGGGCTCGCGCTGCCGCAGGTCGCCGAGGCGTTCGCGTTCCTGGGCTTCCCCGACTACTTCCGTGTGCAGCTGTCGATCGCCAAATTCATCGGCATCGCGCTACTCGTCACGCCGGTGCCGGCGCGCGCCAAGGAGTGGGCGTATGCCGGCTTCGCGTTCGATCTCGGATCGGCTGTTATCGCGCACAACGTGAAAGACGAGCCCTTCGAGGTTTGGGTCTGGGCGCTCGGCACTTTGGTGCTTGGGGCGGTCTCGTACGTCTTGTGGAGAGTGAAGTCCGCCCGGCCGATGGCTGATAGCCGATGACCGATGACCGATAACCGAAGCCCGCCTCCCATCAATGACTGTTCGGCAGCTCCCCGATACAGCTAAGATTCAAACGCGTCCGCGGGATCGGCGCCGGCGTCTCCGGAAAGATGACGCGGAAGCCCGGCTCCAGGATCTGCCCGCGCGGATTCTTCGAGATCTCCGAGCTCGCCACCGCCTCACGCCGGCCCACCAGCGTCGCGAACAACGCGTCGACATTCGGCTTCACCGCGCACTTCTTGATGAAGCCCGCGGCCTGCTCCTTGTGGAACGCCGCGGTGCGGGCCGGATCGGTGAGGTTCGTGAACAGCTCCTTCGCGCCCGGCACGTGGCTGTTCGAGAGCAGCGCGGCGAAGGTCGACTGCCAGCCGCTAGCATTGTCGGGCACCAAGCGGAGCAAGCCGCAGCGTACGCTCGAGAAGACGGGCTCGGTCATGTCGACGGCGAGGATGTCGGCGACCGTCTCGCGATCGATCACCCCACCCGCGATGAGCGACTCGACCGCGGCGATGTCGCCAGCGCCTTTGACCGGCGTGAGCCACGGATGATCCGCATCGGCGCGGGGCGTCTCGGGGAAATTCGTGCCTGTCCGCTTCAGCACATCGTCGTAGGCAGCCCGCTCGACGCGCACCTGCGACGGCACCATCGGCTGCAAGCGCGGATCCACGAAGAACGACGTCGGCACCTGCACCGGCCCCGACACCTCGGGGCTGCTCTCGAAGTTCACCTCGACCGGACAGAACAGCGGCCGCAGCTGCTCCTGGAGAGTCGTCGCCTTGCGAGCCACGTCGAAGCGCGCGCTCGACTCGAGCTTGGCGATGCCCATTCGCACCGCTTCGGCGAGGCGCTCCGCCGGCACCAGTGACGCGAACAGCGGCGCGATGCGCGGGTCGGGCGTGCGCTTGCCGAAGTCGAGGCCGCGCTTGGGCTCCCACCAGTCGTTGTGCGGCTCGGCGAGCTCCTTCATGATCGGTCCGCCGCCCGAGTGGCAGGCCGAGCAGCGCAAGCGGTTGCCAAACGCCGGCACCGTGGGGTTCGCCTGGCGGTGCAGCGCGCGGTTGTCCACCAAGATGTCGAACGAGTCACCGCGGTAGAACCAGCGGCCGGTCGTGCCGTCGCCGCGCAGCTCGTAGAAGTTGTAGTAGCCCTTCGAGTCGTCCCAGGCGAAGGCCTCGATCATCAGGGCGTTCGCGGAGGCGACCTGCTCGGGCACCAGGCGCTCGCCGTCCGCCGCGGTGAAGTGGCCGATGAACGCGTCACCCGGCGCGAGGGTGATGCCGCCCACCTTGCCCAGCACCAGCTCGAACATGCTGAAGCTGCCTTGCGACGGGTTGTGAAAGCCACGGTTTGCCACCAGCGCGGTCTCGAGCTTTCCGCCATCGCGGACAATGGCGGCGCGTAACGCGAACACGTCACGCGGGCACTCTTTCGCGGCGTTGAGCAGGCGCGCCAGCGCGTCGTCGTTCAACGACGTGCTGCGGCCGTCGGTCGAGCGGACTTCACATGGGTCGGGCGCCGCGAGCGCCAGGATGGCGAGCAAAACGATCATGAAACGCGGGGGAGGTGTTTCAGCAACACCGGGGGCTGCCTTTGCCACCAAAGCGGGCTGCTTGGCGGTCGCGAACGAACTCAGGATAGCTCATCGGAAGGCTCTCGGGGTGCTTTCGACGCATGTGGTCCACGTAGGTCTGGTAGCTGGGGACACCCACCATCAGGCGAAGGCTATCGCGGACCATGGCGAGCAGCTTCATTCGACGGACGCCCCTAGCGGCAGCTCGATGGCGGTCCAGCGGTCGCTACGCAACGCCCGCGCGCAGGCGCGTATTCCGAAGCCGGCGATGGCGATGACGACCGCCATGAACACGAGGCACAACACGGCGTCGATGTGGTCGTTGGCGACGATCTGCCGCATTTGCTCGAGGCTCTTCGCGGGGGCCAAGAGCTCGCCGCGCTCGAGGGCGGTGCTGAACTTGCGGGCGTGCGCGTTGAAGCCAATCGCCGGATCGTCGCTGAAGAGCTTCAGACAGCCGGCGGTCATGGTGCAGGCGATGAGCCAGACGGTAGGCACCGCGGTGATCCAGGCGTAACGCTCGCGCTTCATCTTGAAGAAGACGACGGTGGCCAAGGTGAGGGCGATGGCCGAGAGCATCTGGTTCGCCATGCCGAAGAGCGGCCAGAGCGTGTTGATGCCGCCCAGCGGATCGGTGACGCCTTGATAGAGGAAAAAGCCCCACGCGCCGACGACGATGGCGGTGGCGGTGATGGCGGGGACCCATGAGGACGTCTGCTTGAACGACGGCACCGCGGTGCCGATCAGATCTTGCAGCATGAAGCGCCCGGCCCTGGTGCCCGCGTCGACCGCCGTGAGGATGAACAGCGCCTCGAAGAGGATGGCGAAGTGGTACCAGAACGCCTTCATGCCCTTACCGCCGATGGCGTTGGCGAAGACGTGGGCCATGCCGACCGCCAGGGTGGGAGCGCCGCCGGTGCGCGAGATGATGGTGGTCTCGCCGACCTCTCGCGCGGTCTCGGCGATGGTCTCGGCGCTGACCGCAAAGCCCATCTTCTCGACGGCGGCGCTGGCTGACTCGGGCGAGGTGCCGACGACCGCGGGCGGGCTGTTCATGGTGAAGTAGATGCCGGGCTCGAGGATCGAAGCCGCCACCAGGGCCATCACCGCGACGAACGACTCCATGAGCATCGCGCCGTATCCGACGAAGCGGGAGTCGGTTTCATTCGCCAGGAGCTTGGGCGTGGTGCCGCTCGCGATCAGCGAATGGAAGCCGCTCACCGCGCCGCAGGCGATGGTGATGAACAGGAACGGGAAGAGCGAGCCCTTCCAGACCGGGCCGTTGCCGTCCACGAAAGCGGACACGGCGGGCATCTTCAACGACGGCGCGAGCACGATGATGCCGACGGCGAGGCTGACGATGGCGCCGATCTTCAAGAAGGTCGACAGGTAGTCGCGCGGCGCCAAGAGCAGCCACACGGGGAGCACCGCCGCGACGAAGCCATAGCCAATCAACGCCCAGCAGAGCTGCGTGCCGGTGAGCGTGAACAGCGGCGCGAGCGTCGCCGACTCCGCGACGTTCTGCCCCAGGATGATCGCGAGCATCAGCATCGTAAGGCCGATGATCGAGACCTCGCCGATGCGGCCTGGCCGCAAGAAGCGGGTGTAGACGCCCATGAACAAGGCGATGGGGATGGTGGCGGTCACGGTGAACATGCCCCACGGGCTGTCCGCTAAAGCCTTCACGACGATGAGCGCCAGCACCGCCAGCAAGATCACCATGATGATGAAGGCGCCGAACAAGGCGACGAGCCCGGGCACGACGCCGAGCTCGCTGCGGATGAGCTCACCCAGCGAGCGCCCGTCGCGCCGCATCGAGATGAACAGGATGGTGAAGTCCTGCACCGCGCCGGCGAGCACGACGCCGGTGACCAGCCACAACAAACCGGGGAGGTAGCCCATCTGCGCCGCGAGCACTGGTCCTACGAGGGGCCCCGCGCCGGCGATCGCCGCGAAGTGATGGCCGAACAAGACGTACTTGTTGGTCGGCACGTAATCGAGGCCGTCGGTCAGGCGCACGGCGGGGGTCACGCGGCCGGCGTCGAGCTTCATCACGCGGTCGGCGATGAACTTCGAATAATAGCGGTAGGCGATGACGTAGATGCTCGCGGCGGCGAAGACGATCCACAGCGCGCTCACCTCTTCGCCACGGCTGCTCGCGACGACCCCAAGGCCAAGAGCGGCGACCACGCCCAGCACGGCGAATGGCAAGTGCTTCATCGTCTCCTCGTAAGCGAGAGCGTTGGGGCGCTGCAACAGCGTTGGCGCGGTGAGTCGGAAGTGGTTATTTCAAATCTCCATCGATGCACATCCACCACCCCGTCGACTTTGCCGTTGCGGCGCTCCTGCGTGGGCAGCGCATGTTCTCCAAGGGCTGGGGCGACGAGGAGGTGTTGCGCCGGCTCGAGGACCAGCCGCTCTTCGACCAACCGCCGCGGGTGCCCGATATCACGTGGCGCGAAGAGGGTGTCCGTAAAAGCAAACATGGACCTGTAACGATTTGTGACGGCACCTTCGCGTCGCCGTTCACTGACCTCCCCGAGCAGATCTCGATCGCCCACGTCAGGCTCTTGAGCGCGCCGCGGAACGAGCGCGCCGCCGTCGTGATTGCCGGCTCGCGCGAGGAGGGCTTCGGGATGCGGCAGTCCATCTACGGGCCGCTGGTCACCGGGGCGGGCACCGATGTGCTCATTCTCGAGTCCCCGTTCTACGGCGTGCGGCGCTTGCCGGCGCTCAACACCTCGTCGCTGCCAACGGTCAGTCAGCAGATCTTGCTGAACCTGGCGCTGGTCGAAGAGTCACGGGCGCTCGCCGCCTGGCTCCTCGATCGGCGCTACGCGCGGGTCGGCGTCGCCGGCTACAGCATGGGCGGGACCGTGGCGGCGCTGGTCGGGGCGACGGTCGATGCGCCGCTGGCGTTGAGCGTGCTCGCGGCCGGGCTGTCGTCGGCGCCGGTGCTCACCGAGCACATGCTGAGCTGGTCGGTCGACTACAAGGCGCTTGGCGAGAGCGGCCGGGCGCGCCTGCGCCGCATCGTCGAGCGGGTCGACCTCGGCCAGTTTCCCGCGCCCAAGGCGGTCCACGCGGCCATTTTGCTGGGCTGCTCGCGCGACGGCTACATCCCGGCCGAGCAGATCCGGGCGCTGCATGCCTTGTGGAAGGGCAGCGAGCTGCGCTGGGTCAACGCCGGCCACATTTCGGCGCTTTTCACGCAAAGACGGGCCTTACGCGCGGCGGTCGGCGACAGCCTGGACCGCCTCGTTCCGACTGCGTAAAGCGCTTCGCATTGACCCTCTAAAGACTGCTCGATAAGGAGCCCCGTCATCTTAGGGAGCGCCTCATGAGCAATCGTACGAGCACCCTCGCCGAGCTCAATACTCTTGCCGAAAGCGGCGGCGGAGAAGAGCGAATCGCCCGGCATCGCGAAGCCGGCCGCATGGTCGCGCGCGAGCGCATCGAAGCGCTCCTCGACGCGGACAGCTTCGTCGAGCTCGACAAGCTGATGACCCACGACAGCAAAGACTTCGGCATGGCCGAGAAGCGCCATCCGGGCGACGGCGTCATCACCGGTTACGGCATGGTCGATGGCCGTCAGATCTTCGTCTACGCGCAGGACTTCACCGTCGTCGGCGGCACCATCTCGAAGGCGCACGGCGAGAAGATCTGCAAGGTCATGGATCTCGCAAAGCAAGTCGGCGCCCCCATCGTCGCTTTGTTGGACAGCGCCGGCGCGCGCATCCAAGAGGGCATCGGCGCGCTCGCGGGGTACGGCGAAGTGCTGCTGCGCAACATGCAGGCGTCGGGCGTCGTGCCGCAGATCACCTGCGTCATGGGGCCGTGCGTGGGTGGAGCGGCGGCGAGCGTTGGCGTGGCCGACGTCGTCTTCATGGTCGAGGGCCAAGGCTCGCTGTTCATGACCGGCCCCGAGGTCGTGCAGAGCGTCACCAACCAGAGCGTCACCAAGGACGGCTTGGGCGGCGCGCGCATGCACGCCGAGAGCACCGGCATCGCGCACTTCCTCGCGCCCGACGACGCCTCCTGCATCGAGCGCGTGCGTGAGCTGCTCACGTACCTCCCCTCGAACAACGCGGAAGACTCGCCGCGCTTCGACGTCGAGCTCGCCGGCAACTCGGCGGGGCTCGCGCTCATCGTGCCGGAGTCGGCCTCGCGCACTTACGACGTGAAGGACGCGATCCGCGCCATCGTCGACGGCGACTCCATGCTCGAGATGCACGAGGGCTTCGCGAAGAACGTGGTCACGTGCCTTGCGCGCATCGGCGGCAAGGTGATCGGCGTCGTCGCCAATCAGCCGAGCGTCCTCGCGGGCTGCCTCGACATTCACGGCTCGCAGAAGGCCGCGCGCTTCGTCCGCTTCTGCGACTGCTTCAACGTTCCGCTCCTCACGCTGGTGGACGCGCCCGGCTTCTTGCCCGGCACCGACCAGGAGCATCACGCGCTGGTGCAGCACGCCGCGAAGCTCATGTACGCTTTCGCGGAGGCGACCGTGCCCAAGGTCACGCTGATCTTGCGCAAGGCTTACGGCGCCGCCTACGTGATGATGGCCTCGAAGCACATCAAGAGCGACATCAACTACGCGCTGCCGACCGCCGAGATCGCGGTGATGCAGCCCGAGACCGCGACCAGCGTGGTCTACAAGTCGGAGCTCGCCAAGGCGCCGAACGACGCGGCCTTGAAGAAGAAGCTCGCGGCCACCTACCGCGACGAGTTCGCGACGCCGTTCAAGGCGGCCGAGCGCGGCTTCGTCGACGAGATCATCACCCCCGACATGGCGCGCCTGCGCATCGCCCGTGCCTTCGAGATGCTGCGTGACAAGCGCGTCGCCTCGCCGACCCGCAAGCACGGCAACATCCCGCTGTGATTGGAGCAACCCACGTGAGCAAACAAAAAGTCACAGCCGACAAGCCAGCGAAGGGCGCCGCCAAGAAGCCGGCGGCGGAGAAGCCCGTCGCGGCCAAGAACGGCGTGCACGCCATGGCGGACAAGCCACCCGTGAAGGTGAACGGCGCCACCACGATCACCAGGGGCGCCAAGACGTTCCAGCGCGTGCTCATCGCCAACCGCGGCGAGATCGCGGTGCGCGTCGCCCGCACCCTGCGCGACATGGGCATCGAGCCCATCGCCGTCTACTCGGACGCCGACCGCGGCGCCTTGCACGTGCGCGCCTGCGAGTACGCCATGCACCTGGGCCCGGCGCCGGCGCGCGAGTCGTACCTCGACATCGAGAAGGTCCTGGCCGCCGCCAAGAAGTCGAAGGCCGACGCCATTCACCCGGGCTACGGGTTCTTGTCGGAGAACGCCGGGTTCGCGCAAGCGGTCGCCGACGCGGGCATCACCTTCATCGGCCCGCCGCCCGCCGCCATGCGCACCATGGGCTCGAAGACCGGCGCGCGCGAGGCCATGAAGAAGGCCGGCGTACCGGTCGTGCCCGGGAGCGACGGCGCCATCCCCACCGAGGAAGAGGCGCGCGCTTTCGCGGACAAGATCGGCTACCCCGTGATGCTCAAGGCCTCCGCCGGCGGTGGCGGCAAGGGCATGCGCGCGGTCCACAAGGCCGAGGACCTGGCGTCCGCCTACCGCGCCGCCCGCTCGGAGGCGAAGAGCGCCTTCGGTGACGACAGCGTCTACATCGAGAAGGTCATCGTGCGGCCGCGTCACGTCGAGATCCAGATCTTCGGCGGCCCCGACGGCAAGTGCGTGTGGCTGGGTGAGCGTGAGTGCTCCATGCAGCGCCGCCACCAGAAGGTCATCGAGGAGACGCCGTCGCTCGCCATCGACGAGAACATCCGCCGCCGCATGGGCGAGGTCGCTTGCCGCGCTGGTGACGCCGTCAATTACGTCGGCGCCGGCACCTGCGAGTTCTTGGTCGACGACAAGGGCGAGTTCTACTTCCTCGAGATGAACACCCGCCTGCAGGTCGAGCACCCGGTGACCGAGCTGTGCTGCGGTCTCGATTTGGTCGAGGCGCAGGTGAAGGTCGCGCAGGGCATGCCGCTGCCGTTCACCCAGGACTCCATCCGCCGCAGCGGACACGCGATCGAGGCGCGCATCTACGCCGAGGACGCCGACCGTAACTTCATGCCGGCCCCCGGTCACATCAGCGAGCTGGTGCTGCCGCACGGTCCCGGCGTGCGCGTCGACTGTGGTGTGTCGTCGAACAGCGAGGTCACGCGCTTCTACGATCCGATGATCGCCAAGGTCACCGTCTGGGCCGAGGACCGCGAGCGCGCCCGCCGCCGCTTGCAGCGCGCGCTGGACGAGACCGCGGTGAAGGGCGTGATCACCAACGGCGCCTTCCTGCGCCGCTTGCTCGATCATCCCGACTTCATCAAGGGCGACTATCACACGGGCACCATCGCCGAGATGCTCGCCGGGCCGCCGCAGCAGGTGCCGGACGAGCTGGTCGACGTGGCCGTGGTGGCCGCCGTCGTGAACAACTTCCGCCGTGACACCCGTTCGATGGCGCCGGGCGGCCAGAACCTGAACCGCGCCCAGGGTTGGCGCCAGGCGAGCTGGCGCGGGGGTGGTGGCTGATGCAGTACGTCGCAATCGTCAACGGCAGCGAGCGCAACATCGAGATCGTCGAAGTCGGCCACGAACGCTATCGCGTCACCATGGATGGCCGCGCGATGGAGGTCGACGCCCGCGCGCTGAACGACACGACGCTGTCGGTGTTGCTCGATGATCACGCCTACAACATCGAGTCGGAGCGCACCGCCGATGGCGCGCAGAACCTGCTCGTGCGTGGCGAGGTCGTGAACGTCGAGGTCTTGGACCTGCGCAAGGTTCGCCTGCGCAAGGTGCAGGAGAGCGCCGCCGGCGAGGGCGGCCCCGTCGAGATCACCTCACCGATGCCCGGCAAGGTCGTCGCCGTCCTGGTCAAGGACGGCCAGGAAGTGGCCGAGGGCCAGGGCCTCATGGTCGTCGAAGCCATGAAGATGGAGAACGAGCTGCGCGCTCCCCGCGCCGGCGTCGTCAAGAACCTGAAGGCCAAGGAAGGCGCCGCCGTCGATGGCGGCGCGGTGCTCTGCGTCGTCGAGTGACGCGCTTCGTGAGCGCGCCGCCGTGGCTCAAGCCGGCAGCGTGAGCGCGCCCAGGTAGTCCTTCTTGCCGACGTCGACTCCGTGATGACGGAGGATGGCGTAGGCCGTCATGAGGTGGAAGTAGAAGGTCGGCTGGCCGTGCTCGACGAACGCGGTGATGGCGTTCACGGGCTTCTCGCCGAAGGCGCGGACGGTGACCGTGCGCTCGCGGGCCGAGGCGAAGTCCGCTTCGGCGAACGTGCTCAAGTAGCTGACGGTCTTGGCGATGCGGTCGTGGAGCTCGGCGAAGGTCTGCTCGGTGTCGGCCATCGCGGGGGCTTCCTTGCCGGAGAGGCGGGCCGCGGCGAACTTGGCGCTGTCGCAGGCGATCTGCACCTGGCGGTTGAAGGGCAGCATGTCGGGCGCGAGGCGCGACTGGACCAGGACGGCGGTGTCGAACTTCTTGGCCTCGGCGTGGGTCTTGGCCTTGGCCATCCAACCGTCGAGGTTCTGGAGCATCTTCTTCATTTCGAGCACGAGCAGGTACGGATTCATGGGTTCCTCGTTTCGGGCGAGGCGGCTCGAGTAACACGGATCCCGGCAGCCGGCGAGCCTGCTCGCGCGCGCCTCTAAGAAGAGCAGCGCCGCACCGCGAGCCCCAGCAGCAGCAACAAGAACATCCACGCGATCTCACTGCCCATCGCCGCGCAGCCGCTGTTCTTCTTGTTGCTGATCGACACCGTCATCGACGCGGGCGAGCCGAGCGTCGCGCCGCCGGTCGGCGACGTGAGATTCACGAGGAAGGCCTCCAGCGTCTCGTCCTTGTCGTCGCCGATGATGAAGACGGTCAGGGTCTTCGCGGTGGTGTCGCCGTCGGCGAACTCGATCACCGTGTCGAGGGCCGCGAAGTCCTCGCCCGCTATGGCGATGGCGCCGGCGCTGCCGGGGGCGGCGAGCTGCTCGGTGACCACGCGCACCGACACCGCGCCAGTCGCGCCGCCCGAGCGCGAGACCTGGAAGCTCACGAGACCGGCGTCCTCTTTGACGATCACCTTCTCTTGCGTGAGCTGCAGCGTGCCGGGAGCGCCGGGCTGCGGGGCCTCGACTTCGCCGGCGTAGGTCGCGCCGAGCTCCGAGGTCATCGTGTAGCCGTTGGGGACGCTGATGACCGCGTAGATACCGCGCGCGACCTCCGCCTCGGAGACGCAGTGCGCGCCGAGCGTGTAGCAGTGCGCGTTGCTCGTGGCCGAGAACACGAACGGGAGCGAGGCGCCGGTCGGGAGCGTGACGGTCATCGAGGGTGGGAGCGGGCCGCCGGCGCCGGGATACATGGCGATCACGGCCTGTTTTTCGTTCTCGTGCGTCACATCCTCGTCGTCGACGAAGCCGTCCGTCGTGTACACGAGGTCGCCGGCGTACAGGTCACCCATGCCGTTGGAGTCGAAGAGCGGGCGGACGTGAATGGCGTCGACGTGGGTGACGTTCTCCTCGTAGGTGTACTCGTGGCCGGCGATGCTGCGTTGGATGACGAAGCCGAGGTCGTCATTGCCTGGCTCGGTGTAGACGCCGCCGATCTGGATCGACGCTTCGAGGACCGCGGAGGCGGTGCGATTCTCATCGCTCTCCCCAGTCAGCTCGGCGCGGAAGGAGCCGCGCGCGTGCAGGGTGAAGGTGACCGGCACGCTCGCGCTCGGACCGTTGAAGGTGAGGCGATCCTGCAGCGCCGCGCTCGACGACGTGAAACCCGTGCCGTGCGCGTCCGAGCCGATGCGGATGCGCGCTTGGGGAATGGCGATGCCCGCGTGGGCGCTGTCCTTGCCTCCCGCGCACGTCGAATAGGTCGTATAGGGGGGCGGCTCGAGCTGCGCGTCTGTGCGGCAACCGACGCCGACCGCGTGCGCTCCATCGGCCCAGTAGGCGGCGTTGTCGACCGAGTTGGACTCGCTGACCTCAGGGTCGGCGTTGGAGGCGCTCACCTCGACGCGTGGCGCGAAGCTCTCCTCGGGGATGTACGCTCCAGCGGACGATGAGCGCGCCGCGAGCGTCACGGCGGCCATGGCGCCGACGCACCACTTCGAGAATACCTGGCTCTTCATGCATACCCTCTAGCCGAGCGCGCCAGATGGCGTTGTAACGAATATCGCACCCTACACCCCACGCCATCCCGCTGAGCGTTCAAGTTTGAAGGCGCTGGGCGCTGCGGTTAGCCTTTCATTGTGTCTGAAGTACGACGTAGCAGGGACGAGATCGCGAGCTGGTTGGTCACCGAAGTCGCGAGACGTCTCCGCAAAGAGGCATCGACCATCGACACGAAGGTTTCGCTGCTCGACTACGGACTGGATTCGCCCGACGCGGTGGCGCTGACCGAGGCGCTCGCCGTTTGGCTGCGGCGCGACTTCCCGTTCATGCTGCTCTTCGAGCATCAGACCATCGACGCCATCGCGGACTACCTCGCTCTCGAGGAGACCTGAGGTGGGCGAGCACGATGAAGCCACGATGTTGCTCCCCGATCAGGAGGAGCCGACGACCGACACCAGCAACACCGCGCGCTCCGCGGTGCTGGTCGTGCTCACGGGGCTGAGCGCCGGCAAGGTGCACCGGCTCGACCAACAGTCGTTCACCATCGGTCGTGACGCAGAAGCGGACATGCGCGCCGAAGGCAACGGTGTGTCGCGCCAGCACGCGCGGCTCTCCAAGCGTGACGACGGCGCCATCGAGCTCACTGATTTGGGTAGCCGCAACGGTACGTTCTGCAACGGCACGCGCATCGTGACGCGGGTCCTCGAGTCCGGCGACAAGATCCAGATCGGCGACACCACCGTGCTGCGCTTCGACTACCACGATGCGCTCGAGGAAGAGTATCAGCGGCGTCTCTACGACTCGGCGACCCGGGATGCGCTCACGGGCTGCTTCAACAAGAAGTACTTCATGGAGCGCTTGAACGCCGAGCTCGCTTTCGCGGTGCGCAACGCCAAGCCGCTCTCCCTCGCGATGTTCGACGTCGACTTCTTCAAGAAGGTCAACGACACGCATGGTCACATGGCGGGCGACGAGGTGCTGCGCGCGGTCGGCGCGACGCTGCGTGAGCTGGCGCGCGCCGACGACTTGGTTGCCCGCTATGGCGGTGAAGAGTTCGCGCTCATGATGCGGGACCAGACGCTCGAGCAGGCGTTGGTCGCCGTCGAGAGGTTGCGCGCGCGCGTCGAGGCCCTCGTGGTGCCCGTCGGTGGCGCGTCGCTCAAGGTGACGCTGAGCGGCGGCATCGCCGTATGCCACGGCGGCCGGCTGACCGAGCCCACCATGCTCGTCACCGAGGCGGACCGCTACTTGTACGCCGCCAAGAAGAACGGACGTAACCGCATCGAGCACGAAGGCCGTAGCCCCTAGCTCAGCGTCGCCAGCAGCTCACTGGTGCGCTTGGCGAAGGCCGCCGCCTCGCAGCGCTCGAACAGCGCGAGGGCGACCCGCAGGTGCTCGCGGCTCTCGTCACGGTGCGCGGGGCCTATCTCCGCCAAGCAGCGGCCGGCCTCGAAGTGGGCGTCCGCCATCAAGAACACCGCGCCCAAGCGCTCGGCGGCGGCCAGGCTCTCCGCGAACCCTTGCCGCGCGCCCACGTAGTCACCCGACATCGCGGCGAGCACGGCCTTCGCGAGATGCGCTTGCGACGCGTAGTTCGGATGGCGCTTGGCGAGCTTCAAGGCGCGCGCGGTGGTCGCCTTGGCGCGTGTGAGAGCCTTGCGCCGATCCTCGGGTGACGTGTCCTTCGCCTGAGCGAGCGCGAGCTGGGCGCGCGCCAGCAGCGGATAGAGCCACACGAAGTACTCGAGGAGGACGCGATGCTCTTCACGCAGGTGACGCGCGGTCTCCAAGTGCTCGACCGCTTTCGCGGCGTCACCCGCGAAGAAGTGCGTCGCGCCGAGCGAGACGTGCGAGCCGCACAACACGGTGTAGTCCTCGGCTTCTTCACTGAGGCGCACGGCTTGGGTGCCCGCCTCGACGGCGCGGGCCACGTCGCCGAGCATGACGTAGGCCCGGCCACAGTGGCTGATGAGGGCGCGGCCGAGCTGGCGCGAGCCCGAGCGCTCCATGATGGCCAAGCCCTCGAGGTTCAAGTCGAGCTGACGCCGGAACTCGCCACGGTAGTTCAGGGTGTACGAGAGGTTCGCGTAGGCGATGGCGAGCTCGAACATGTCGCCCCACTCGAGGAGGAGCTCCTTGGTGTGCTCGAACAGCTCGAGGGCGCGATCCCACTGACCGCAATAGAAGTGCGTGAGCCCGAGGTGCTGCTTGCTGACGGCGATGTGCCAGGGCGAGCCCAGCTCCTGCGAGTACGTCAGCGCCCGCTCGCCATAGCGGAAAGCGCTCTCGTACATGCCGAGGAAGCTGTAGACCGTGCCCGCGAGCGCGTTGGTGTAGCAGAGCTCGGCCGAGAGCGGCAGCCGCTCCGCGATGTTGAGGCCACGCAAGAACGGCACGATGAGGCGGCGTGGCTCGTAGAACGCGTAGAGCACGCCGAGGCTCATGTAGATGGCCGCGAGCTCCTTGAGCCGGGGCAGGTGGGCCTCCCGGCGCTCCTGACGGATGAGCCTCGGGAACCAGCGGTGCGACAGGTGCACCACGAGCGAGGAGGCGATGGTGAGCAAGCGGCCGATGCGCGAGCGCGGCCGCGCGTGTCCCAAGAGCTGCGCCGCGTGCCACAAGCGGTCGATGGCGGGCCTGAACTCGCCGCGCTGCCAGTAGACGTGGCCGATCTTGCGCAGCACCTGAGCGGTGCGCAGCGGCGTCGAGGCCTGGGCGCGGGCGCGCTCGAGGTAGGCGAGCGCGTCGTCGTAACGGCCAACCAAGGCGCAGAGGTCCGCGAGCAAGTCGCCGAGCTCACCGAGGTGCTCTTCCTCGCCGGGGGTCCGCTCGAGCAGCTGCATCGCCGCTTCGTAGAACTCGATCGCCAGCGCGCTCGAGAAGCCGGAGCGCGCGACTTCAGCTGCCTGAAGGTTGTAGTGGACGGCCTTGTCGCTCACCTGGGCGCCGGTGAAGTGGCGCGCGAGGTCGAAGACGTGCTGCGCGCGTGTCTCGTCGTCGAGGCGCTCGAGCGCCTCGCCCATCTGCAAGTGCAGCTCGCGGCGGCGGTCTGGCGCGATGCGCGCCGTGATGGCCTCGCGGATGCGGTCGTGGCGCATGCCGTAGACCACTTGGTCGTCGTCCCAGGTGCGCCGCACCATCTGGTGACGCTCGAGCTCGATGAGCGCTGGATGGATGGTCTCGAGCTCGGACTCGCTCAAGGCCGCGAGGAGCTGCGCCGAGATCGGGCGGCCGTGCAGCGCCATCAGCTCGAGCAGCTCACGCTCGTCGTCACCACGTCGCGCCGCACGGCGGATGGAGAGCTCCGTGACGTCGACGTCGGCGGACACGTCGATGGCGTCGAGGCCGATGCGCCCGTCGTCGTGGCCGCGCGCTCCGAGGCGACCCTCCTCGACCAAGGTGTGCAGCACTTCCTCGATGAAGAACGGGTTGCCGTCGGTGAGGGCCGACAAGCGCTCGACCCACCCGGCCGCGACTTCCTTGGCGCCGAGCATGGAGCTCACCAGGCGCTCGATGTCGTCCAAGGCGAGCGGCTTGAGATCGATGCGGCGCGTGTTCTCCTCGCTGGCGAGGCGGCTCACCAGGTCCTCGGCGGGCCGGCCGTCGAGCTCGTGCGAGCGCATGGTGCAGAGGATGGCGATCGGTACGCGCTCGCCGGTCTGTTCGCGTTGGCGGATCATGCGGATCAAGTTGAGCAGGACGTCGGCGCTGCCCGGCTGAACCCACTGCAGATCGTTGACGTAGAAGACGAACGGCCGGTGACGCGCCACCGAGATGAAGAGCTCGCACAAGTCGTCGATGAGGTGGCGGCGCTGCCCGCCCGTGGTCACGGGAGCCCGGTCGGCGCGGCGGCGCGACTTGGGATCGATGAGCTCGAGCACGCGGGTGGCGCGGCGGATCTCGTCTTCGGCGGCGAGCCGCACCAGCTGGCGCGCTGCTTCCTCGATGGTGCTGAACTCCGAGACCGCGGCCTCGTAGCAGTTCGCCTCGATGAACGGCTGCTCCGCGAGCTGCATGCGGTAGCGCGCTTCACGCATGAGGCGTGACTTGCCGGTGCCCGCGTTGCCACACACGAAGAGCGCCTGCGCGACCGTGGTGCCGTCGAAGCGCTCGGCCACGAAGCGCTCGATGGACCGCAGCTCTTCATCGCGGCCGACGAAGCGCCCCGAGAGCACCAGGTTCTCGCGGCTCTCGACCTCGTAGGTCAGGCCCCCTGCCTCGTTGATGGCCTCGATGACCGCGTTAGCGGACTGGGGGCGCTCCGAGGCCTCGGTGGCGCAGAGGCTGCAAACGACCCGCTGCAACCATCGTGGCACGCGCTCGTCGTCGCTCGGCTCGAAGGTAACCGGGTGCCGGCGCGCATGCTCGCGCAGGTACTCGCGCGCGGAGCGGCCGGTGAAGAGGCGGCGGCGCGTGAGCAGCCGGAAGAGCGTCGCGCCCAGGCCGTAGATGTCGGCGCGCTGATCGACGGAGGCGTTGTCCTTGAGCAGCTCGGGCGCGGCATAGCCCAGCGTGCCGCGCACGTAGCCGGGGCGCGGCCGTGTCCCCGCGATGCCGAAGTCGAGCACCTTGATGCCGCCGGTGCTGGTCACCAGGACGTTCGCGGGCTTCAAGTCGAAGTGCACGATGCCGCGGCTGTGCAGGTAGGAGAGGGCGCGGCAGATCTCGACGCCGAGGTCGACGATGGTCTTCCAGTCGGCGTTCTCCGTATGCTTTAGCAGATCGACGCCGTTCACGTACTCCATGGTGAAGAGGTAGTCCTCGCCGCCCTCGATCGCGGCGAAGTCGTAGACCGCGGCGACGAGCGGATGCTGCAGCGTCGTCATCGTGCGGAACTCGGTCTTGAAGAGCTGCCGGAGCTCGAGCTGGCGCGCGGCGCCGACGATGGTCTTGAGCGCCACGGGGCGGTCCGGATGGAGCAGGTCGGTGGCGCGATACACACGGCCCATGCCGCCGCGGCCGAGCTCCGCGTCGATGCGGTAGCGATTGTTGAGGAGCGTGCCCGGCTCGTACGCGTCCCGCACGGGGGCTCTGCGAACCTCGGCGTCGTGGTCTTGAATGGGGACCATCGCAACGGACTCGGTCACATCCATGTCGTCGCTGCTGACGCCCTCGCTGCTCCCATCGTCGAGGGCATAGGCGTGCGCCGGCGGCACCTCATTGTCTCGTGGGGTCATGCGTCGTCTATGAAGGGCGAGTGGCTGGAGGCGCGGCGCGAGGGTAAAATCACGCCGGTGCAACGACCTTCACCCATGAACGATATCCGCCTCGAGCCCGTTCTCCAAGGTGATTGGACCTTCCAGCGCGCCCCCCGCGAAGCTTACGCCCCGGGCGTGCTGATCACCGGGCCGAACTCGTTCATCGGCATCTTCGTGCTCGATCAGCTGCTCCGGCAGCACCAGGGGCCCATCCACTGCCTCATGCGGGCGCGCAGCCAGGAGCACGCTGCCGAGCGCTTGCGGGCAGCCGCGCTGCGTTGGGGCCTCGAGCTTGGACCGCTGGAGCGGGCCGTCTTGCATGTGGGTGAGGTGACCCAGCCGCGCTGGGGGCTGTCCGCCGAGGAGTATGACGGCGTGCGCCAGGCGGTCGGCAGCGTCGTGCACCTGGCGCTCAACGCGCGCTACTTCTTGCCGTACAGCCACTACCGCGACACCTGGCTCCCCGAGCTAGTGACGATGATCGGGTATTGCGCGGATCCGAGCGCACCCAAGGCCCTGCATTACCCTGGCTCGTACAACAGCCACTTCTTCACCGACGCGGCCTCGTTCGCGCGCTTGCACCAGTCGGCCTGGCACTCGGGCTACACCGGCTTCAAGTGGGTGACCGAGCAGCTCCTGCGGCGCGCCTTTGGCGGCAACCTCGAGGGCTGCCTGTACGACATCCCGCTGGTGTTCGGCGCGGCGAGCACGGGCTTGTGCCCCGACACCTACTCCGCGCGTCACATCCTGCACGCGTTCATGCAGACCGGGATCGCGGTGCCCTTCAAGTTCAAGATCGTCACGGTGGACGCGCTCGCCCGCATCATCGCGGCAAACGTGCTCCTGCCCGCGGGCGAGAACCTGCGCTACGTGCGGCCGGTGCTCGATGGATGGATCACGCGCGAAGAGCTGATCGCGTGTCTGCCGGCCGGCTCCATCCGCGAAGGCACGCACGACGAGCTCATGAGCCGCAGCGCCGAGCGCATGAAGGCTGGCTACTTGTTACCGGCGGATTTCGAGCAGCTCATCGAGAGCGTGCACGCGCTGCCGGCGATCGTGCCACCGAGCTTCGACAGCCGCTCGCTCCCCGATCCGCACGACGCGTTCGCGGTGAACGTGCGCGCTTGGGCGGCAAAGCCGTTGGCCGTGGAGACCGCTAGCTCCGCTTGAGGAGCTTCGCGGCGCGCTCATCCGCCCAAGCGGACACGGCCTCGAGCCGACCCCCGATGAAGTCTTGGCGGCAGGCGAAGCGGCGGATCTTGCCGCTGGTCGTCTTGGGGATCGAGCCGGGGATGATGAGCACCACGGCGGCGAGCCGCAGGCCATGCTTCTCGGCGACCGCGACGCGGATCTGGCCGATGATCTCGTCCGTGTCGGGCAGCGCATCGACGGCCACCTGCGCGGCTGGGTCGGCTTCTGGCTGCCGGCGATCGCCGAGGCGGCGATGTGCGTAGGCTTCGTCCTGCGCGGGGGATTGCTTGCGGCGCTCGTGCCAGCGCCGCTCGACTTCTTGCACCACGACGACGAGCTCGTCATCGCCGTCGAAGATCGAGAAGGCGGCGCAACGGCCGGGACGCATGGAGGGATGGGCGCTGCCCACGGTCTCTTCCACGTCGTGCGCGTAGTGATTCACGCCGCGGACGACGATGAGGTCCTTCAGCCGGCCGACCACGAGCAGCTGCCCGTCACGCCAGACGCCGAGGTCGCCTGTGCGTAAAAACGGACCACCCGCATCGCTAGGCAAGATCGCGCCGAACGCCTCGAGGCTCGCCTCGGGCCGCTGCCAGTACCCCTTGGCGACGTTCTCGCCGCGCACCCAGATCTCACCGACGCCGTCGGTTGGCGCGCCGCCCTGCGCATCGACGATCGCGACCTCGACGCCGCTCACGGCCGGACCACAGCCCACGAGCGGGCTCGGCACGCCTTCGCCAGACGCGCTGGTGAAGACGCGCGCGCCCGTCGATGCATCACCGGTGACCATGAGGGTCGCTTCCGCGAGGCCGTAGCAGGGCAAGAAGCTCTCCTTGCGGAAGCCATGCGGCGCGAAGGTCGCGGCGAAGCGCTCGAGGATGCCCGCCGCCACGTGCTCGGCGCCCACGAACGCGACGCGCCACGCGGAGAGCTCCAGGCCCTCGCGCTCGACCTCGCTGATGCGGCGCGTGCACAGGTCGTAGCCGAAGGTTGGCCCGCCTGTCGTGGTCGCGCGGTACTTCGAGACCGTGCGCAGCCAGCGCGCCGGCTTGGCGAGCACATCGAGCGGTGATTGCAGCACCACCGGAAAGCCGACGTACAGCGGCTGCAACGTCGTCCCCATCAAGCCCATGTCGTGGTACATGGGGAGCCAGCCCGCGCCTACGCTATCGCGGTCATGCCGCATGGCGCGCTGGATGCTCGCCGCGTTCGCGAGCAGGTTGCCGTGGGTGACGATGACGCCCTTCGGTTGGCTCGTCGAGCCCGAGGTGTACTGCAGCAGGGCGATGGTCTCGGCGTCGACCCGCGCCGGCTGCCACGCCTCGGCCGCCGTGAGCGCGACGGCGTCGGTCGCGATCCACTGGAGCGTCGCGAGCTCGGGGACGAGCTCGGCCATGGGCATGAAGAGCTGCGTCGTCAGGAGCGCCGCGGCGCCTGCGTCGCGCAAGATGTTGAGCGAGCCCGGGAGTGTTTGCTCGAGGCGCATGGGGTTGGGCGGCGAGAGCGGCACCGCGATGACGCCCGCGTAGAGACAGCCGAAGAACGCGGAGACGAAGTCGAGACCCGGCGGGTAGAGCAGCACCGCGCGATCACCGGGCTTGCAGCGCGTCTGCAAGGTGGCCGCGATGGCGCGCGCCCGCCGGTCGAGCTCGCCGTGCGTGAGGAGCTGGCTCTCGTTTTCATCGGCGTCGAGAAACGTATAGGCGCGGACGTGAGGATCTGCCTCCGCCCGACGCAACAACACGTCGACGAACGAACTCCAGTTTTGCATCAGGGGGCGTGCGCGCGGGGGGACTTACGTTGCGCGCACCCTGGAGATCGTAGCAGGCCGATCTCCGAGCGCCATGAGGAATCACGCCCTCCGCGGCCCGGTAACCTTCATAGCACTGTGAGTCGCGACAGACGTGATCGCGCCCTCGAAAAGCAAACGGCGCGCGCATCCCACCACAAGATGCGCGCGCCGTTCGGACTACGGCTCGGTGAATGGACTCTGCTGTGGGAGCGAGCTAGCCCGCGATGCGCGAGGCGGTCGACTCCTCGAACTCGTCAGTGCTCTCGTTCCATTGGTTCTCGCTGTTGGCGACCGAGGTGGGCTCGGCGATGAGCGAGTACATGAGCTCGGTCTCTTCCTTGTCTTCTTTGTCTTCCTGCGGGCGGGCGCGCAGCTCGGCCAAGGCGCGGAAGACCGAGCGCTCGGAGACGCCGAGGACGGCGGCCAAGGCGCGGACCGGCAGGCCCAAGGACGACAAGACGCGCAGCAGGCCCGAGAGGCGGTCGGCGAGCGACGAGGTCTCGAGCGCGAACCACGAGAGCGAGCTCGCGTAGCGGCCGACGAGGTCACGCGTGATCCAGGCGCGCAGCTCGGGGGAGGCAAACCACTCGTTCAAGAAGTCTTCACGCGGGATGCTGATGAGGTGACCGGCGGTGAGCAACCGGACCGAGTCGCGGGCGGTGCTACCGGCCAGGACCTCGCGGTCGCCCAAGATCGCGGGACCGCACATCAAGAGAGTGGTGCGGCCATTGCCGCGCTCTCCGACGTAGGCCCGGGCGTAGCCGGTGACCAGGATGTAAATCTCATCGACCGGCTCGTCGGCACGGTAGAGTCGCTGACCGGCTCGTCCTACGAGCGAACGGTCCGCGAAGCGCGCCTCGCGCTGGTCGATGGGGGTGGCTTGGATTTCACGAAGAAGGTTGAGCAGGGTGTCCATGTCAGACCTTCAGTGCAAACCCCGTGCACAACCTGGTGCCAACTATGCAATAACGTCATAATGACGTGATTACAGGACGTTACGTCAGACACTCGGTGAGTGCTCGAGGTCACACCCAACGCTGACAGCGGGTCAGGGCCTGAAGGTTGGACCCAACACTGTAGGGTCCAACCAACGATTGTCGGCTTCGCCCCTCGACCCCGACTGGGCTTTGGGCAGATAGTAAGGGCAACAATGGCAAAGCTGGGAGACGGGGGCACCTGGGTCGTCAGACGTGACGCGATGCAGGCCCTGGCCCTCAAGACGGTTCGGGTCGACATCGTGAACGGGCCCGACGCCGGCACCTCGAAGACGTCCGCCGAAGAGGTCTTCACCATCGGCACCGCCCCCGGCAACACTCTGCAGGTCACCGACCGCACCGTGTCGCGCTTCCACCTCGAGCTGCGAAGCCAGGAAGACGGCGTCATGCTTCAGGATTTGGGCTCGACCAACGGCACCATCCTGGCCGGCGCCCGCCTCGAGCGCGCCAAGATCGGCCAAGGCACGACCCTCTACCTCGGCCGCACCCAGATCGTCGTCCGTGACGGCGAGCAAGCCATGGTCGAGCTCAGCGTCGACAACGAGGTCGGCGGGGTGCTCGGCAACACGGTCATCATGCGCCGGCTCCTCGCCATGGTCGCCAAGGCCGCCAAGAGCGAAGTGCCGGTCCTCATCACCGGCGAGTCAGGCACCGGCAAGGAGCTCATCGCCCGCGCGGTCCACGACACCAGCACGCGCGCCGAGAAGCCGTTCGTGGTCGTCGATTGCGGCTCGCTCTCCCCGACCCTCATCGGCAGCGAGCTCTTCGGGCACGAGAAGGGCGCGTTCACCGGCGCGACCGATCGGCATGCCGGCGCCTTCGAGCAGGCCGAGGACGGCACCGTCTTCCTCGACGAGATCGGCGAGCTGCCGCCGGCCTCGCAGGCGAACCTCCTGGGCGTCCTCGAGCGCGGCACGTTCCGCCGCCTCGGTGGTCAAAAAGAGCTGCCGCTCCGGGCCCGCGTGCTGTCGGCCACCAACCGCGATCTGCGCTCCGACGTGAACCGCGGCAACTTCCGGCTCGATCTCTTTTATCGCCTGGCGATCGTCGTCCTCAAGACGCCGGCCCTGCGCGAGCACGTCGACGACATTCCTCTCCTCATCGAGCACTTCCTGGCGCGCGGCGGTTATACGGGGAGCGTCGAGGCGCTCTTTCCTCCGATGGTCATGGAGCGCTTCATGGCGCACACCTGGCCGGGCAACGTGCGTGAGCTGCGCAACACCGTCGACGCCGCGCGCACCTTGGGGGTCGACTGGTCGGTCACTGGGAGCTTCACCTCCTTGCCCGCGAGCAGCGGTGATCCCGCGAGCGGCGAGCATCACTCCGAGAGCTTCAACGAGTCGACCAACGACGCCATCAACCTCGGCGTCGTCAACATGAGCTCCGAGCTGCAGCCGTACAACGAGGCGAGGACCCAGGTGTTGGCTTCGTTCGAGCGCATCTATCTGCGGCAGCTCTATGATCGCTGCGAGGGCAACGTCTCGAAGGCAGCCCGTCAGGCGCAGATGGACCGCAGCTATCTCATCTCGCTGCTCCGTAAGCACAACATTCGAGGATAGGGCGCCGATAAGGGCGTTACTCTCCCATGTCGAACACCATTGCGCGCATTGCCGGGGCCAATCGCCTCGGCTCCTCGGGACCGGTGTCCGACGTCGTCGTGCGCCGCACCATCCGTGGCAACGAGATCGCTTGTCGCGAGTGGGGCAAGCCCGGCAATCCGGTGCTCATCGGCATCCCCGGCCTCACCTCGAACTCGCTCTGCTTCGCGGACATCGCCGAGGCCGCCGCGCGCGCCGGCTATCACGTCATCGTTCCGGATCTGCGCGGCCGCAACTTGAGCCCCGCGACCGGCCATATGACCTACGGTTGGGTCAATCACGCCAAGGACATCGCCGCTATCGCGGACGCGGTCGGCGCCAAGACGTTCAGCGTCATCGGCCACTCGATGGGCGGCTACATCGCCCAGGAATTGACGCTCGCCGCGCCTGGCCGCATCGACAGGATGGTGATCCTCGACGCCTTGGCGGTCTCCGAGCTCAACGCCGCCTCGTCCGTAGGTAAGTCGGTGCAGCGCCTCGATACTGTGTACGCTTCGGCGGACGAGTACGTCGACAGCATCAAGCACAAGGGCATCATCAAGCCGTTCACCAAGACCTGGGATCGTCACTACCGCGAAGAGCTCATGCAGGTGCCGGGCGGCGTGAAGTCGCGCACCGACAAGGACGCGGTCAACGAAGACACCGCCTTCGCCATGACGCGCTCCATGTTCCCCCCGACTTTTTACACCGCGTGGGCGCGGTTCCCCGAGAAGACGCTGGTGGTCCGCGCCGGCGTGCCGCTCTCTCCGATCCTCGGCAACTTCATCAGCGAGCTCGACGCGGACGCCTACAAAGCGTTGCGCAAGCGGATGAACCGTGACGAGCTGTTCAAGACCGTCGACGCCAACCACTACACGGTGCTCACCGAGCCCAGCACGGTCGCGCTCATCACCCGCTTCTTGAAGGGCCAGCAGCCTTAAGGGCCGCGCCGCCTTGCGCATGGGGCGCCGCTGGTCTAACTGGCGGGCCCAATGAGCCACTTGAAGAACCGCCGCGCCCTGGTCACTGGAGCCGCCTCCGGCATTGGCTGGGCCATCGCCAAGCGCTTCGCCGACGCGGGCGCCGAGGTGCTGCTCTCGGACCTGCCAGGCCCGAGCCTCGACAAGGCCGCCGCCGACTTGGGAGGCAAGGCGCGGGCCCTGCCGGCGAACCTCGCTGTCCGCGATGACGTCTCGAGGCTCGCCAAGGATGCCGGCCAAATCGACATCCTCGTCAACAACGCGGGCCTCCAGCACGTGAGCCCCATCGACGACTTCGATCTCGCCAAGTGGGACACCATCATCGCGGTCATGCTCACGGCGCCCTTCATCCTCGTCCGCGCCGCCCTCCCCGGCATGATCCAGCGCGACTGGGGCCGCGTCATCAACGTCTCATCGGTGCACGGCCTGATCGCTTCAGCGTACAAGTCGGCGTACGTCTCCGCGAAGCACGGCGTCATCGGCCTCACCAAGACCGTGGCGCTCGAGGCCGGCGCCCGCTCACAGCAGGTCACGTGCAACGCGATCTGCCCGTCGTACGTGCGCACGCCGCTCGTCGAGAAGCAGGTCGCCGATCAGGCCAAGGCGCACGGCATCCCCGAGAGCGAGGTCCTCGAGAAGGTCATGCTCACGCAGAACGCCATCAAGCGCCTCATCGAGCCCGCGGAGGTGGCCGAGGCGGCGATGTATCTGACGCGCGATGATGCCTGGTCGGTCACCGGCAGCGCGTTGATGCTCGACGCTGGGTGGTTGGCTCACTGATCGGGTTACAACTTGAACGACAAGTCGAGCGACCCGAAGAAGTCGGGCTTGGCTTGCAGCTCGAACTCCTTGGTGCGCAGCACGTGCGTCATGGTGATACGCGTGTTCTTCCACACGAAGGCGTAGCCGAACTGCGCGTCGACCACCCATGGCACGCGCTCGACGCTGCGTGAGTCTCGCCAGGTGCTGCCGTCGATGAAGACGTTGTGGAAGACGCTGCGCACCTCACCGCCGATGAAATAGTACCAGCCGAAGTTGCTGGTCTGCTCGAACACGCCGTTGCCCTGGATGCCGGGGAGGACGCGCCGTGGGCCGTAGTCCATCGGCATGTGATCGCCAAAGCGGATGGTCAAGCCCGCCGCGGTGTAGGCGTAAACGTTGCCGAGCGCCGCTCCGATGTGCGGGAAGATCTCGGTGGTGAGCCCGCCGAGCTCACCCATGTGATAGCGCCAGGCGTGCTGGTACGAGAGGATGGCCGCCGGCTCGTTCGGCAGCTGCGTGTCCCAGCGCCGGGGTGTCGGACCGATGGCCATGTGGATCACCCGCTGCACCTGCCGTCCCAGCGCCGCGGGCCCAATCACCCCCAAGGTCAACGACAGGTCGTCGAAGTGCTTGGGCGTCACCGTTTGAATGCCCGCGATAGCATACAGGAACGCCGCGAACGGCCGGTCACGCGCGTCGAGGTTCTGCAGGATGATGCTGCGCGGCGTGTAGATGTTGTGGCCGCCGCCGAAGGTCGCGCGCACCTCGCCCTCGCTGGGCGAGAACAGCCGCCCGATGGCGCGCATGAAGTTGGGCGTGCCGGCGCGGCTCGTCGTGTAGAGGCCGTCGACGCCGCTCGAGTAGTGGCGGTCGAGCGCGAAGACCACGTCGTTCTCGACGAGGATGGTGAGGGTGCCGCGGTCGTCGTCGGGACGCGAGAGGCGGTAGCTCGCGGCGGCCGCGGCGGGTCCCGAGAGGCTTGGTGCGGGTGGCTCTCTGGAGGGCCCGTCGAGGGCGAGGAGAGAGCAAACGACCACCGCGACCAGCATGTGCCGCGCACGCTCCCCGATCGAGGCGGAGAGAGCAAGTGACGAGCCCTCCGTGGAGAGCTCGTCACCCGAGCTGAACCTAAGCTTCTTTCTTCTTCGTGAACTTCATGAGCAGACCACCACCGGCGGCCATGACGCCACCACCGATGATCGCGGGAACCGCCTGCTGCCAGTTCAACGCGGTGCGGCCGAGCATTGGACCCCAGTCCATGCCGTTGGTGATGCCACCGACCACGCCCGACAGAGCGTAGAAGGCGCCGGCACCGAGGAGGCCGTAGCCAGCGACGCGTAAGGCAACACGCGCGGTGTTCCCGAGGGTGAAGCCGCTCTTCTTCTCGGGCTTCGCGGCCTCGCGCGGACCACGATCCGAGTCGGCGCGGCTGACCGCGCGGCCACCATCGACGCGGCTCGCCGGACGGTAGTCCATGGGCTCGTCGGTGCGATAGATCTTCCAGCGGCCATCGACGTCCTCGGCCTCGTAGAACTTCCCGTTCACCTTGTAGACGCCGGGACCCTCTTCGTTGGCCTGACGAATGACGAGGTCGCGATCGGAGGGCGCCTCTTGCGGCTTGTACGGGATACGCTCTTCGCGGCGCGGTGCCGGCGCGTAGCCGTCATCGTAGTCGTCGCGGCCACGCGGAGCCGGACCACGGCCACGCGGCTCGAAGTACTGGTCGCCGTAGCCGTCCTCACCACCCTCATCCTGGTAACGGATGCGCGGCTGCGGCGCGCGCTGGTGGTAGATCTCGATGTCGGGCTGCTGGCGCTCGCGCACGTAGATGCGCTGCGGCGGCGGTGGCGGCGCGTCGTCATCGAGGACGCGAACGTCGACACCACGGCCCGAGCCACCACCGGCAGGGCGGCGCACGGGGGAGCCATACTCGTACGAACCACTCGCCCGGTATTCCGAGCGGCGGCGACTCTCGGAAACGTCCTCGTACGAGTAGTTTCCGCGCCCGCGATAGCCTGGAGAATAGTATCCAGCGTCGGTGCCACGCATGGGTTCACCTGCCTTTGAGCTTCTGATTGTGATGAGGTTTGGCTTCGTAGCACCCGCAACTGGCGTTACGGGATCGAGCTAGCTACGCATCCAGATCGATATATCGGCACCGCGCCCCAAGCGTTGCGTGCGCGATGCCACAACGTTTCGCGCGGCCTGCCGATACAGGGCGACGGTCCAGGAATCGACCTCCAGGATTCCGTTCTAACCACAGTGAGGGTCTCCAATGCGGGTCAGCGGTTGCCGACTCGTCGCCGTCGTTTTGTTCTTCGCCACGAGCCTTTGGGCCGAGGTGTCTTCGGCGGCGCTCACGATTCAGACGAGCTCGTGCAGCAGCAACGAGCTGTCGCTCACCTTCAAGGCCCCCACCAAAGCGATCACCGGCGACGTCCGCACCTTCTGCCGCATGGACATCACGGTCACCGGCAAGCTCGAGCCCTTCGTGGTCGGCGACCAGGTGCTGGTCCAGGCGTTCGTCGATGACGCGTGGCTTGGCTCCGACACCGCCTTCTTCTCCGGTACCTTCAACGTCACGCCGCAAGAAGTGGCGGCGCAGAGGGTCCAGCGCACCATCGATTGCACCGGCGACTTCCGCGATTACGGTGCCTCGAGCGTCGCGGTCTATGGCTTCGTCGACGCTTACAAGGGCGGCATTTTGAATCCCGATCGCTGTGCCACCAACACGGTCGACGTCGCGATCATCGGCGATGACGTGCCCGACAACGACGACACCGCGGCGACCGCGACACCCCTGGGGACCGGCGTGACCAACCGCGTCGCGATGGATCAGGACTGGTACTCGGTGACCGTGAACGGCTCGGGCAACCTCGTCTTGACGCTCGCCTACGACGGCGGTTCGGGCGGCCTCGACTTCACCTTGCACGACAGCTCGGGCACGCAGATCGCGAGCGGCACCAAGACCGCCGAGGGCGCGACCATCAACAAGAGCGGCCTCGCCGGCGGCACCTACAAGATCAAGGTCGCGCCGCAGGCGGCGAACGATCCCAACATTTATGATCTGAAAACTGGCGGATCTTCGGGTGGCGGCGGTACTTGTACTGGGAGTGGCACCGAAGAACGCGATTGCGGACGTTGCGGCACGCAATCACGGACATGCAACAGCGGCACATGGTCGGGTTGGAGCACCTGCTCCGGCCAGGGCGAGTGCGAGCCCGGCGCGACCGACGTCGAAGCGTGCGGTACCGGCAAATCGCGCACTCTCACCTGTGGCAATTCGTGCGAGTGGATCCCCGGCCAGTGCGTCAACGGCTCGAACGGCGGCGGTAACACCGGCACGACCGGCAATGCTTGTGACGACAACGGCGATTGCGGCGCCCTCGATTGCGCGGGTCTCACCAACGTCGACGGCATGTTCGACAACGGCTACTGCACCATCGAAGGCTGCACGGCCGACTCCGACTGCGACGACAGCAACGCGATCTGTGGTGGCTTGTTCGGCCAAACCTACTGCCTCAAGCGTTGCTCCGACGGCGCTGACTGCAGATCAGGATACGTCTGCGCGCGCTTCGGCAATGCGCGCGCCTGCACCCCACGTTGCCGCGATAACGAAGACTGCGCCGACAGCTCCTTCCCGTACTGTCATGCGGATAGCGGGTTGTGCCTCGAGTCCGCCGGGTCGGATCCGCAGGCATGGAGCGGCGCGCGGCCGAACGCGAACGGTAGTTTGGGTACTGGTGCGTTACTCGAAGCAGGAGGTGGATGCGTGGAAATCGATGCCAGCATTTGGACGGTCATCTTCGCTGCGTTCTTGTTGACTGCTCATGTCACGGCGCGTCGCTTCGCGGCTCGCGCGGCGACCATCCGCTAAGGCGGTTCAATCAGCGAGCGACGTCAGCTCGGATTGCTTGAAGGTGACGTCCTCGTTGGTCTCGAGCTCCACGAGATACTCGGGGTCCGGGGCGTTGGTGACCGGACGGACCACTTTGCCTAGGATCGCTTTGCCGTCGACGACGACGCGCACTGGCTCGTTGGGGTGAAGCTCGAACGGCGGCTTCACGTTGCCCGCGAGCCAATCGTCGAGGTCGATCTTGCCCAGCGGCATTACTTCACCACCAGGGTGAGGATGCGGTCCTGCACCCAGATGACGCGGCTCGGGGCCTTGCCTTCGAGGTACTTGGCGACGTTCGCGTCGGCGGTGGCCAGGGCGACGACGTCGGCCTCGCTGGCACCCTTGCCGATCTTGAGCTCCGCGCGCTTCTTGCCGTTGATCTGCACCGGGATGGTGAGCTCGGAGAGCTCGCAAAGCGCCGGGTCGAACTTCGGCCACGCGGCGAGCGCCACGCTGGTTTTGTGACCCAGCATCTCCCAGAGCTCTTCGGCGAGGTGTGGGGCGAAGGGCGCGACGATCTGCACCAGCGGACCGAGCAGCGCCTTGGGTATCGGGTTCAACGCCGACAAGTCGTTCACCAGCACCATCAGCGCGCTGATGGCGGTGTTGAAGCGCATGCCCTCGATGTCCTCGCCGACCTTCTTGATGGTGCGGTGCAGTGAGCGCAGCGCTTCGTCGGGCGGGGCGGCGTCGGTTTGCGGGCGGGTGGCGACGGTGTACAGCTTGTCGAGGAAGCGGCGCACGCCGATGACGCCGCGGGTGTCCCAGGGCTTTGTCTGCTCGAGCGGACCCATGAACATCTCGTAGAGACGCAGCGAGTCGGCGCCGTGCTGGTTCACGACCTCGTCGGGGTTGATGACGTTGCCGCGCGACTTGCTCATCTTGTGGGCGCGCGCGTCGACGGTCTTCGACTTGTCGCTCTTCAGGACGAACTTGCCGCCGACCTTCTCGACCTCTTCGTCGCTCACCTTCTGGCCGGTCGACTCGACGACGTACTCGAGCTCGCCCAGGATCATCCCTTGGTTCACGAGCTTCTGGAACGGCTCCTTCTGCTTCACCAGGCCCTCGTCGAAGAGCACCTTGTGCCAGAAGCGCGCGTACAAGAGGTGCAACACCGCGTGCTCGGCGCCGCCGACGTAGAGGTCGACGGGCAGCCAGCGGTTCGCGGCCTCCTGCGAGAAGGCCTCCTTGTCGTTCCCGGCGTCGATGAAGCGCAGGTAGTACCAGCACGAGCCTGCCCACTGCGGCATGGTGTTGGTCTCACGCGCGAACCACTTGCCGTCCTTCTGGAAGAAGCGCCAGTCGGTGGCGCGCGCCAAGGGGCCGGCGGGATCCTCGCCGGGCTTGAAGTCCTCGAGCTCGGGGAGGAGCAGCGGCAGCTCGCTCTCGGGGACCGGGATCGGTTCGTCATAGCGGATGGTGTGCTTGGCGCCCTTGCGCGGATCACCGTCGGTGTCGACCGGGAAGTACACCGGGATCGGCTCGCCCCAATAGCGCTGACGCGAGAACAGCCAGTCGCGCAGCTTGTACTCGATGCGCTTCTTGCCGAGACCCTTGGCCTCGAGGTCGGCGGTGATCTTGGCCTTCGCGTCGGCGGTCTTCATGCCGTCGTAGGGGCCGCTATTGACCGCGATACCGTACTCGCTGATCGCCTTCTCGAGCTTGCCGGCGCTGAGCTTGCCGTCGGCGCTCACCACCTGGATGACCGGCAGGCCGAACTTGGTGGCGAACTCGAAGTCGCGCTCGTCACCACCCGGCACCGCCATGATGGCGCCGGTGCCGTAGCCCATCATGACGTAGTCGGCGACCCAGATGGGGATCTTGGCGCCGTTCACCGGGTTGATGGCGTAAGCGCCGGTCGGCTCGCCGGTCTTGTCCTTGGCGGCGGAGCGGTCGAGATCGCTGCGGTTCTTGGCCGCGGCGACGTACGCCATCACGGACTGCTTGCGATCTTGCGTGGTGATCCGCTCGACCAGCGGGTGCTCGGGCGCGATCACCATGAAGGTCGCGCCGAAGAGCGTGTCGGGGCGGGTGGTGAAGATCTCGAGCGCCGCGTCGTGGCCGTCGATGGCGAAGCGCACCTCGGCCCCCTCCGACTTACCGATCCACTCGTGCTGCATGACGCGCACGCCTTCGGGCCAGTCGAGCTGCGCGAGGTCGTCCTGCAGGCGGTCGGCGTAGGCGGTGATCTTGAGGTTCCACTGGCGCAGCGGCGTTCGGACGACCGGGTGGCCGCCGATGTCGCTCTTGCCGTCCTTCACCTCTTCGTTGGCGAGGACGGTGCCGAGCGCCGGGCACCAGTTGACCGGCTTGTTCGATTGGTAGGCCAAGCCCCGGTGGAAGAGCTTCAAGAAGATCCACTGGGTCCACTTCACGTACTTGGGATCGGTGGTGTCGATCTCGCGGTCCCAGTCGTACGAAAAGCCGAGGCTTTTGAGCTGCCGCTTAAAGGTGGCGATGTTTTGTGCCGTAGTGACGCGCGGGTGCGTGCCAGTTTTGATGGCATGCTGCTCGGCGGGGAGGCCAAACGCGTCCCAGCCCATCGGATGCAACACCGCGAAACCCTTGGCCCGAAGGTAACGTGCGACGATATCGGTGGCCGTGTACCCTTCCGGGTGCCCGACGTGCAGTCCGGCGCCGGAGGGGTAAGGAAACATGTCGAGCACGTAGGCCTTGGGCTTCTTTTGGTCCGTGCTGGTTGCGAAGGTCTTTTCGCGGTCCCAGAATGTCTGCCACTTGGGCTCGATCGCGGAAGGCGTATATCGCTCGTTCATTGGGCTGCTGACGTAGCATGCCGAGTGTTTTCAAGGCGAGGTCTCTGGCCACGCCTTAAGGGGAACGTCGTGAGGCGGCTGTCGCTGGGTGCGCTCGCGGTTGCGGCATCGACCTTGTCGGGGTGTGCCCATGCGACGCTCGATGAGGCACGCGCGGCCTACGCCTCGGGGGATCTGAAGCGTAGCGCCCAGATCTTGGGTGACGTCGAGCCGCAGAGCGACGCCGACAAGCGCGCCATCGCCGAGCTCGCAAAGACCGTCGACACCGAGAGCAAGCGCGTCGTCGGTAACCTGCTCGCCGACGCCGGCCGTGCGCGCTCGCGTGGCGACGCGGGCAGCCAGGGTTACACCGAGGCCATCGGTTACTACGAAGCGGCGCTCGACATGATGAGCCGGGAGGCGGACGCGAAGCCCGTGCGCGCTTCGTTGCAGCGCGCGCAGGAGTTCCAAGACAAGCGCGTGAAGACCTATCGCGCGACCCACGGCAAGCTCGCCGTGTCCACGAAGTGCCAGGGCGCGACGCAGCGTGAGCTCCTGCTCGACCTCTGGAGCCAGCGCCGCGCCTCCGACACCAAGGAGACGCTGGTGCCGCTGGTGATGAAGCTCGCCGAGATGTGCGCCAAGGCCGAGCGCTACGACGATGCGCTGCGCCTGCGGAACGTGCTCGATGACGCCGGGCGCGAGGAGGCGGTGCGCTCTGGCGTGAGCCTCGACCCATGGCCGGCGGACGCGCAGCGCTGGTTTGCCTTGGTCGAGGTGCGCGCCGAGGAGCGCGCCCTGCGGACCGCGACGACGACCACCGCGCCCACCGCGACGTTCTCTCCCATCGCGGCCGCGACCGCCGCGATGAAGGAGAAGGACGAGCCTTCGCGTCCGCGCCATCGTGGTAGTCCGCAAAAGCAGACGGCTGCCGCCGCGAGCGCGACGCCGGCCGGGCAGTCCACGGTGAGCCGCGCCGATGGTGTGCTGGCGCGTGCTCGTAAGCTCTACGAGAACGGCGCCGTCTTCGATGCTCTTCTGGCGCTCGACGCGGCGATGAGCGAGGACGTGAGCGATGTGGATCGCGCCAAGCTCGACGCGCAGGAGAGCCTGTGGGCCCCGGAGCGCAAGCGCCTCATCGATGAGTATCTGCGCCGCGGCGAGAACGCGCTGCGCGAGGAGCAGATCGAGAGCGCCTATGCCTGGTATCAGCGCATTCTGACGCTCGACCCATCGCACGAGGTGGCGCAGGACAGGGCGCGGCGGCTCGATCGTTTGAAGTCGCTGCGTGACAACTGAGGCGCGCAGGAGCCCGACGTCGGCGTCCCGGCTTGCGCGCTTAAGGCGACGGCGCGATAGTTGGTAGCGAGATGAGCTCGACCCGCCGCACAGGAACGATCCGTACTGGGGGCCGTAGTGCCCGTGTCGTGACGCAGGTTTTGTCCGCGGCGGTCCATGAGCTGACACGCTCGGGCTACGACAGCTTCCGGGTCGACGCCGTCGCCAGCGCGGCGGGCGTGAACAAGACATCGGTTTATCGCCGCTGGCCGAACAAGCTCGCTCTGGTGGCCGCAGCCCTGCGCGCCCGCCCCATCAGCGCCGATCCAGCCCCAGACGAAGGCACCCTCCGCAACGACCTCCTGCAGGCCTTGGACCGCACCAGCGCTTACTGCGCCAGCATTCAGTTCCGCGACACGGCCTCCATGCTGCAATCGAATGACCCGGAGCTGAACGCGCTCGTCTCCGAGCTGCGCCGCGAGTTTTACGCCAAGCACCTCTCCGTGATGGATCGCGCCATTCAGCGCGGTGAGCTGCCGCCCAACACCGACGGTCTGTTCATGCTCGAGCTGCTCTTCACGCAGGCGCTCGCCCTCACGCTGCGGCAGAAAGCTCGCCTCGACACCAAGCAGTTGAGCCGCATCGTCGAGGTGGTGGTGCGCGGAGCCGAGCACGGTGGCGCGCCCAAGGTGATGTAGGTCTGTAGACTACGGTCGCCGATCTGACGTGAGTGGGCCTCAGCGCTCCTCGTGCAAGAGGCCACGCGGAGGTGTGAGTCGCGTGCGCTTTGCCCGAAGGCGCTACCCGACGCTTGGCCGCGCGCTTGCATGGCCACACACATCCCCTCTTGTCGCTTTGGCGGCGACGAACGGAATGCGTGTGACCAAAGGCTCGGCTACGCTGGTTTGTCTGCGCAATGCAGAGGCGTTTGGAGTCGGTGGTCACGCACCAGAGGTAGTTCGCGCGTGAAGCTAGGGCTCGGGCATCGTGGTCAGCGCGTCGTTTGCCGCCCCATCGGCATCGACTCCCCGGCGGTCTGCTTTAGCGGTCTCGCCGCTCTCATGATGGTCACGTCACCCGCGCACGCGCAGAGCTTCATGAGCTTCGGCGCCGATGAAGGGGTGCGCGAGGTCATGCCTGATCTCGAAGAGGAGATCGATCCCGACGACCCGGTCGCCAAGCCCACCGCCGGCGTCGGCAGCGTCAACTACGAGCAGCACGCCGCGTCGGGCACACGCGAAGGTGGCCGCGAGGGCATGGTGGCGATGGACCAGCTCACCGTCGGCAGCGGCTTCCCCATCTTCTTCGACGGCCCGCGCACGATGCTCGCCGTCGGCCTCATGTACGGCCGCACGCACTTCGAGTACCACGGCACCAACATCGCCGAGGACACCTTCCACACCTTCAAGACGACCCTGACCTTCCGCCACGACATCGACGAGCGCTGGGGTCTGCTATTGCGGTACGTGCCGAACCTCACGACCAACATGAGCGACGTGACCATGGGGCACGTCACGCATGGCGCGCAGATCATCGGCACGTATGCGCTGGGCCCGACCGAGACGCTGTACTTTGGCCTCGCGTTCTCGCAACAGCTGCGCCCCGTCTACGTGCTCCCCGGCGCCGGCTACGAGCTGTTCACCGGCCGCTATCATCTCGAGATCCGCGCCCCCGAGAAGATCGACTTCGGCTACATGCTGACCCCGCGCATCGAGGTCGGCGCCACGGCGCGTTACCAGAACACCATGTTCGGCATCGGCGGCGTCTCCCAGCTCGACCGCATCAGCTACACGACCGCCTGGGCCGGCGCGACCATCGACGTCCGCATCGTCGCCGGCCTCCACCTCCGCGCCGCCATCGGCCGCACCGTCATGCGCCGCTTCCGCGGCAAGGACGACGGCGAAGACACCCGCGCCATCGCCCTGGAGCAAACCATGGTCGGCCGCTTGAATCTCGCCTACGAAGTGGATCGTTGATTACCGCTTCGCTGAAGGTCGAGTCCGCCGCAAAAAACGTCGGCGGACCCGACGCCAGTGATGTTTGCACTGCGTTCGTCATGCCGTTGCGGCGTGCCGGGGCGGCGTCGCGCGGGAGTCCTTGTTCTCTCCCGTCTTGAGCTCGAAGCGTTGTCGCCCGCGCTCTGCTTGCGACCAGCCTTCGAAAGAATCGACCAGGAACCTTCGGAGCCGTGCGCCTACAAGAATCGACCAGGAACTTTCGTAGGCGCGCCGAGCCCCCTCACGAGGATCAACCAGGAACCTTCGTGAATCGAACAAGGATCGACCGGGAACCTTCGTGAGTTGAACGATTTCAGGGGAGTTGGAAGGCCACGCAACCTTGCCGGGGCGGCGCCGATATTGAGTTGCTGATTACGCGACTGGGGCGAGGTTCTGCCCGCGCAACTCGGAGGGATGACGATGGAAGTGAAGCGTGGACAACCTGCTGCTGAGGCTCCGGTGCGTGGGTTTGGTAACGATGCTCCGCCGGATTTCATGACGCGCCGTGCGCGCACTGGGCAGGAGCCTGCCGCCGCGCCGGCCGAGCCGGTTCGTCGGGTTTCGCGTAGCGAAGGTGAGCAGATTGCTGCTCATCTCGAGGAGCAAGCGCATCACGAGCCCCAAATGCAGAGCGGCGCGGCTCACGCCGAGCAGCAGCCGCGGAGCCCGTTCGAAGGCGTGCCGATCACGGCCGCACAGGCGCTCCAGTTCGTCTCCGAGAATCTCGGCTTCGTGCCCGTCGCCGAGCCCAAGCCCAGCGCCATTCGCACCTACGCCGCGAGCTTCGGCCGCATCGCTCTCGCCACCGCCGCCATTTCAGCCGCGACTGCTGGCGTCGGCATCGCCATCGGTGAAGGCGCGCACATCATGACCATCCCGGCGTTTGCCGGCGCGTCAGCCGCGTTGTTCGCTCAACCGCTTCGTGCCATCGGTCAGGGAATCATCAACGTCGTGAAGCGCCCCTTCCAGAAGATGGCCGAGGCGAAGGCCGAGCGTCAGGCTGCCAAGGCCGAGCGCCAAGAGCGTGCCGAGCCGACCATGGCCCGTGGCCGTCGTGAAGAGGTTCACGAAGAGCCGCACTTCGGTGACCTCGACGCCGCCGTCGCCGCGCACCACAGCGAGCCGAGCGCCGAGCCGTCCAAAGCCCGCGTCACGCGCGGTGGCGAAGAGCCGGTTGTAGTGCCAACGCTGACCAAAGATGGCCCGCCGCGTGAAGCCCGCGCCCGCATCCTCGACGACTAGTCGCGCCGAGCAGGCGCCCCGAAGCTCACGGACGCCCACTTCGGAGCTCACCGCCGCCCCAAGCTAATCGACGCTCGAGCGCCGCTCATTCGCCGCGGCGCTCTTCGTGCCCGCCGTCGGCAGCGTGATGTAGTCCGCGAGGACGTTGACCGCCTCACGCACCACCGCGGCCTCGAGCTGCTTGCTCTCGTTCTTCTCGGCCTCGTCGCCCTTCTCGGTTTCCGGGGCGGACTTCTTGCGCAGGTCCGAGAGCTTCACGACGTCCTTGTTCTTGTCGGCCTCGGCGAGCTTCGTCTTGATCTTGGCGAAGTCGGGGTCCTTGGCGATGCGCTTGGCGGTGCGCTTGTTGAGCTCGCTGACGGCGTTGTCGTCGAGCACGCGCCACTTCTCGTGCGCGCCGGTGCCGTTCGCTGAAGCGGACAAGAACGGCTTGATGGACTGGCTCGGCAAGGCGTAGTCGAGCTTGGCCTCGCCCAGGTCGTAGCTGTCGAGGAGCGAGGGCACGCGCACGTCGGAGCGCACACCCGTGCGCTGCGTGGACTGGCCGCCCGGCAGGAAGAACATGCTGACCGTGACCTTCATGGCGCCAAGCTCGCGCGGCAGCGGCGCAACGACCTGCACCGAGCCTTTACCGAAGGTCTGATCGCCACCCAGGATGACGGCGCGGCGATAGTCCTTCAAAGCGCCAGCGAGAATCTCACTCGCCGAAGCCGAGGCGTGCGACACGAGGACCGCGAGCGGGCCGTTGTAGACCGTCTGCTCATCGTCGTCGTCCAGCGTCTCGATTTTACCAATCGCGTCGCGGGTGGCGACCACGTTGCCGTACTTGATGAACAGGCCCGCGATGCGCACCGCGTCGTCGAGCAGACCGCCACCGTTCTTCGAGAGGTCGAGCAGCACGCCATCGACGTTCTGAGCCTTGGCCTCGCCGAGCAGACGCTTCACGTCGGCATACGAGGAGCGGCCATCGTTGTCGCCGCCATAGAACGACGGCAAATCGAGCACGCCGATCTTCACCTTGCGGCCGCTCACCTCGCGCGTCTCGTAGGTGATCTTGGCGGCCTGCGAGGCGACGTCGATCTTGTCGCGCGTCAAAGAGGCATCGACCGTCTTGGTGGTCCCGGTGTCCTGACGCAGGATGGTGAGGCGCACCCGCGTGCCCTTCTTGCCGCGGATTTGCTTGACGACCTCGTCGAGGTCCATGTCGATGACCTGCACCGGCGGCTCGCCTTCCTGCGCGACCGCGATGATCTTGTCCTTCGGCTTGAGCAGCCCGCTGCGCTCGGCGGTGCCGCCGGGGACCAGCGACTCGACGACGGTGAAGCCGTCTTCCCAACGCAATAGCGCACCGATGCCCTCGAGCGAGAGCTGCATCTGGATCTGGAAGTCGGCGAGCTCGTCGGCCGACAGGTACGAGCTGTGCGGGTCGAGCGCCATCGCGAAGGCGTCGGCATAGAGCGACGGCCACAGACCGCGGCTATGACGCTCGCGGACGCGCTTCGAGGCGAGCTCGTAGCGGTGCACGAGCTGCTTCTTGGCGTCTTCGATGGGGAGGCCCGTGATCAGGTAGTTCGACATCTGGAAGTGCACGAGCTCACGCACGCGCTGCTGACGCTGCTCGTTGGTGGTGGCGAACGCGAGCTTGTTGGGGTCGACGACGATCTGCGCGTTCTCATCGAGCTTGTAGTCGGGGCCGAGCATGGCCTTCACGAGCTTCTCGTTGTCGTCGGTGCGCGCCTGCACCAGCTCGTAGACCTTCTCGAGCTGCGGGCACGACGCGTTCTGCGGGGCAGCGGCGAGCCCTTGCTTGGTGCTGGCGACGTCTTTGTCGAGCAGCAACGTCTTCGAGGGGTCGACGACCTTGATGAACTGATCGGCGGTGCGCTGGCGGATCACCACCTCGTCGGCGTTCACCGGATAGTGCTGGCTCATGAAGCGCTCGAAGAGCATCGGCAGATCGCGGCACGTGAGGGTCGCGGCTTGAGCGCTGGTGGCACCGCACGAAAGAGCAATGGCGGCGGTCACCGCGAGGACGGATCGGGGGAGCTTTGCGAGCATCATTGACCTCACTCTGCCCATCCATGGGCGTCGCCACAACCCGTTGTCACGCTTTTGAAGTTATGACGTCGGGGCCGTAGCGGTATTAACGGGTAGATCGGGCCGTTCCTTCAACTCGCGCGCCAGAAAATTACGGAGCGCGATGCGCGCCTCACGCGTCCCTTGGCCCGCGAGGACGAGCGAGTCGAGCAGCTCATCGGTGAAGAAGCGCTCGAACAAGAAGGCACGCATTTGCTCGCGCTCCGCTGGGCTCGAGAAACCTCTCACGAAGAAGACTTGAATGGGCACGCCCACGCCCTTGATGCTCTGCATGCCGCCATCGAGGACATCGACGAAGCCTGCGCCCGCATCGATGTGCGTGAAGCGGTCGATGAGCAAACCGCCGACGGGCGCCAAATGTTCCAGGCGTGACGCGAGATTCACCACGTTGCCGATGACACTGTAATCTAGCATGACATCGCGTGCTCCGACCGCGCCGACGAGGCAACGGCCGCTGGCGATGCCGAAGCGGTAGGCGAGCGGCTCGCGACCTTCGTAGGTGCGGATGGCGTGGCTCAAGACGCGCAGGCCCAGCTGACAGGTGATGATGGCACGCAACGCGTCGCGCACCGACTCACGATCCGCGGTGCGTGGATCAGTGCGCTCGCGCAAGAGACCGAAGTGCGTCATCACGCCGTCACCGATGAACTTGTCGATGATGCCCTGGTAGCCGTGCACCGTGATGCCGCCGATGAGGCTGAAGTAGCGCGAGAGCGTGGCGAAGACCTCGGGTGGTGTCTGCTTTTGCGACCAGCTCGTGTAACCGGCGGCGTCACCGAAGGCGACCGTGAGCTGATACTCGTGTGCCTGATCGGTTCCGCCATGGCGGATGCGGTCGATCAACGCGCCGTTCGAGAAGCGCATGTGCAGCTCGAGGGCGTCGAGCATGTTGTTGAAGCTCTTGGCGGCGCGGCCGACCTCGTCACCCGAGAGCGACAACCCGATGCGATGCGAGTAGTTGCCGGTCGCGAAGGCTTCGGCGGCCTCGCCCAGCTCGACGACGGGCCTCATCAACCGCCGCAGCATGACCATCAGGAAGAGCGCCGACAGGAGCATGAGCGTCGAGACGATGACGCTCGAGCGGATCAAGATCTCGGTGACCACGTCCTGGAGCATGGCGTTGCTGAAGTCGAAGATGACCGTCCCCAGGGGTACGCCGCCGTAGATGACCGGGGAGGCGATGGCGATGGCCTGATCGTTCTCGCCAATCACGCGGGCGTCGTCGAGCTTGGTGATGGTCTCGATGTCGAGCGGTACGCTTTCGCGGCCGGCTTTCGCGAGCAACGCCTTGTCCCGGCCAAGGATGCGCACGGCGATGACGCGCGCCTTACCGCCACGCACCAGCTGCTCGGCGCGCAGGTTCAGGTTCAAGCGTCCGGCGTTCTCGTCCAGGAAGTCGAGGGTGTTGGTCGCCGCGAAGTCCACGACCGACGCGCGGCCCGCGGTGATGATCTCTTCGCGCAAGAGGTCACGCGAGACCTTGTAGGTGAGCAAGCCGGTGCTCGCGACCGCCGCGATGAGCAGCAGGTTCACCAGGACCACGAGCTTGACCCAGAGCGGCAGGCTCCCCCAGCCGATACGGCGCCGGACGGGCGGCTGCTTGGCGACGGCGACCATTGGCGTAGTGCGATCGAGGGCCGCAAGGTCGCGTGGGGTCTGCAACGGCACGCCTCGGTGTAGCACACATCCCAGCGCCTCGCGGGCCGCGATCTGACGCACCCGCGCTCACACCATGGCGCGAATCTCGGGGAGTGCTTATACTCCGGGTAGCCATGGCCGGCCCCAAAGCCCCTAATGGCGACGATCGATCACCAGGTGTGGAAACACCTGACGGCGACGTAGCCACCGAGACCGAAAAGAAGGTCAAGCGCCCGCACCTCTACAAGGTGCTGCTGCACAATGACGACTACACGACGATGGAGTTCGTCGTGGACGTCCTACGCACGGTCTTCCACCACTCCGAGTCGGAAGCCGTGAATATCATGCTGCACGTCCATCGCCGCGGAGTCGGGGTGGCGGGCATTTTCTCTTACGAAATCGCCGAATCGAAGGCGAACAAAGTCATGCGCATGGCGCGTGAGCACGAGTACCCTTTGCGGTGCAGTGTGGAGCCCGAAGAATGATCGCCAAAGAGCTTGAAGCCACTTTCAATCTGGCCGTCGACGATGCCCGTCGCCGCCGTCACGATCTGGTGTGCCTGGAGCACCTCCTCTTGGCGCTCCTGCAGAACTCGCACGCCATCCAAGTCCTCGAGGCATGCGGCGCCGATCTGAAGGCGCTCGAGCGTGATCTCGAGGCGTACCTCGCTACCCTCGACACCGTGCCGGACGACCGCGAGTTCGAGATGGAACAGACCATGAGCGTCACGCGCGTGTTGCGCAGAGCCGCGGTCCACGTGCAGTCGTCGGGCAAGAAGGAGATCGACGCGGGCGACGTCATCGCCGCCATGTACCGTGAGCCCGAGTCGCACGCGGTCTTCCTGCTCAACAAGCAGGGGGTGACTCGCCTCGACGTGCTCGAGTTCATCTCGCACGGTGTCTCGAAGACCGGTGAGCTGTCGGGCGTGCCCGATATGCGCCGCGCCGAAGGCGAGGACGACGAGGAGGGCGGTAGCTCGAAGCAAAAGGGCGACCCGCTCGAGAGCTTCTGCGTCGACCTCGTGAAGAAGGCTGCCGCGGGTAAGATCGATCCGTTGATTGGCCGCGCCACCGAGCTCGAGCGCACCATTCACGTGCTCTGCCGCCGCCGCAAGAACAACCCGGTGTTCGTCGGTGAGCCCGGCGTGGGCAAGACCGCTATCGCGGAGGGGCTGGCGCTCGCCATCCACGAGGGCAACGTGCCCGACTTGCTCAAGGAAGCCGAGGTCTTCGCGTTGGACATGGGCTCGCTCATCGCCGGCACCAAGTTCCGCGGCGAGTTCGAGCAGCGCCTGAAGTCGGTCATCAAGGCGATCACCGAGCGCAAGAACGCCATCTTGTTCATCGACGAGATCCACACCATCGTCGGCGCCGGTGCGACCAGCGGCGGCACCTTGGACGCGTCGAACATCTTGAAGCCCGCTTTGGCGAACGGTGAGCTGCGTTGCATCGGCTCGACCACGTTCAAGGAGTATCAGTCGGCCTTCGAGCGCGACCGGGCGCTGGCGCGGCGCTTCCAGAAGATCGAGGTCACCGAGCCGTCGATCGAGGACGCCATCAAGATCTTGAAGGGCTTGAAGCCGCAGTACGAGAAGCACCACGGCGTCACCTATACGAACCCGGCCTTGGAGCAGGCGGTCGAGCTGTCCGCCAAGTACATCAACGACCGGCACCTGCCCGACAAGGCGATCGACGTCATCGACGAGGCGGGCGCGGCGGTGCGCTTGCTCCCCGAGAACAAGCGGCCGAAGAACATCCGTCCGAAGGACATCGAGAACATCGTCGCCAAGATCGCGCGCATTCCGCCGCGCACCGTGTCGACGTCCGACAAAGAGAAGCTGCAGACGTTGGATCGCGACTTGAAGCTCGTGATCTACGGGCAAGACAAGGCGATCGACTCGCTGGTCTCGTCCATCAAGCTGTCGCGCTCGGGCTTGGGCTCGCCGCAGCGGCCGGTCGGCTCGTTCCTCTTTAGCGGACCCACGGGCGTCGGTAAAACGGAGCTCGCGCGGCAGCTCGCGAAGATCATGGGCGTCGAGCTCATCCGCTTCGACATGTCCGAGTATATGGAGAAGCACACGGTCTCGCGCTTGATTGGCGCGCCGCCGGGTTATGTCGGCTTCGATCAGGGTGGTCTCTTGACCGACCAGATCATCAAGCACCCGCACGCCGTGCTCATCTTGGACGAGATCGAGAAGGCGCACCCCGACCTCTACAACATCTTGTTGCAGGTCATGGATCACGCGACCTTGACCGACAACAACGGGCGCAAGGCGGACTTCCGCAACGTGGTGATCATCATGACCACCAACGCGGGCGCCGCGGATGCCGCGCGGCCTGGCATCGGCTTCGGCGGCAGCGTGGTCACGAAGGACGCTAAAGCGGCCATCGAGCGCACGTTCGCTCCCGAGTTCCGCAACCGCCTCGACGGCTGGATCGCCTTCGGACACCTGGGCGAGGAGACCATCAAGCAGGTCGTCGAGAAGTTCGTCGGCGAGCTCGAGACGCAGCTGCGCGACAAGAAGGTCACGCTCACGCTCAGCGACGCGGCGCGCACCTGGCTCGCCAAGCACGGCTACGACATGACCAACGGCGCGCGGCCGATGGGGCGCCTCATCGACAAGCAGGTGCGTCGGCCTTTGGCGGACGAGATCCTCTTCGGCAAGCTCCAGAGCGGCGGCCAAGTGAAGGTCGACGTGAAGAACGACGAGATCGTGCTCGAGGTCGCCGAGGGTAAGAAGGAGTCCGTCAAAGAGGACAGCGAAGAAGAAGCGCCGGTGTGAGCCCCCGGCCAGTCTTCGGCGGCACGTTCGCGGCGCTCCTGTTCGACATGGACGGGACGCTGATCGACTCCATCGCCGCCGCGGAGCGCGTCTGGGGCGCCTGGGCCGCAAAGCACGGGCTCGACGTGCCCACGTTCTTGCCGACCATCCACGGCCGTCGCGTGTCCGAGACCATCGCCGGGCAAAACCTCGCGGACATCGACATCGCGGCCGAGGCAGCGTGGATCACCGCACGCGAGCTCGAGGACGTGGAAGGCATCGTCCCCATCCACGGCGCCGCTGCCTTTCTGTGCTCACTCCCGGCCGACAAGGTCGCGGTCGTGACCTCGGCGCCACGCCTGCTAGCCCTACGTCGCCTAGCCGCCGCCGGCTTGAGCCCCCCACCGGTCATCGTCGCCGCCGAAGACGTCACCCACGGCAAGCCCGCCCCCGACCCGTTCCTCCTGGCCGCCCGCCTGCTCGCCGTCCCCATCACGGACTGCCTCATCATCGAAGACGCCCCAACCGGCATCGCCGCCGCCGAAGCCTCCGGCGCCACCCTCCTCATCATGACCGCCACCCACCAAGCCCCCTTCCCAACCCCACACCCCACCATCGCCAGTTACACTTCCCTCAGCGCCACCCCCCAAGCCGGCAAGCTTTTGCTCCAAAAAGCCTAATCTTTCTAGGTCAATAAAGCCGCGCTGCACTGCTGCGAAAACGCGGGCCCACCATCGCATCGATGCTCATGATTGATCACATCTCGATTGCTCGTTCGGCGAACGCGGCGAGCTTGGCGAGGTCGTTGTAACCGCG
>JBDHVB010000013.1:0-42045 GCA_039809465.1 Myxococcota bacterium | reverse complement strand
CCCCGTCGTCTGCCGCGGGGGCTCCTCTTCCTCGGGATCGTTCTCCGACAAGCTCGCGTCGAAGGTGATCTTGTAGTTGGTCGCATCCGACTGCGCGCCATCGGAGATGCGCTGCGCGTAGACCTTCAGGTTGTTCTGGCCGCTCTTGAGCGCCACGTCGACGCAGAAGTTGCCGGTCGCCGAGACGTCGATCGCCGTCGGGGCCGCGCCACCATCGACGATGATGGTCGTGTTCTTCTGGGCGCTGCCACGCAGCGGCAGCGACGAGTAGCCGAACGTCGACGTCTTGGTCGTCAACGCTGGCGGCTCGGGCTTGAGCGTCTGCGTGGGCGTCTGCCCATTCGATGACGAATTACCGTTGACGATGGGATCGGGCAAGTCGCCACACCCCACCGCCACAGCGGACAGCGCCGCCATGAAGGCAAGATGCTTCATGGCGACACCTCGACCGTGCCAGCCTCGGACAGCAAGGGCTCCGGCAACGGCGGGCAAGTGCCCTGCTTCTGGTTGAACCCAGGAGCCCAGGCCCAGTCGGTCACGTAAGCCTCACCGACTTCGCGCCCAACACCGCATGCGTCATAGCGGATGATGGCGCCGGTGCGCAGGAGCTTCGAAGTCTGGCGGAAGAAGGCGCCAAAGAAGTGCGGCGGCACGCCGTGGCTGATGCCGAGACCGCTACCCGAGCCCGACGAGACGCTGCTCGAGACGCCGAAGCCGAAGCCGACGTTCAAGATCCAGACGCTCACGCCGAAGTTGCCGCTCAAGCTGTAGCCGCGGCTGCGGCCTTCGCTCTGGTTCTCGCTGTAGTTGAAGCTGTTGCCGTACTGTCCACCCGGTAGGCAACCAGTGACCGCCTGCGGCTCGAACACTTCGACGACCTGCGAGTTGCCGTCGTAGTAAACCTCATAGGGCTGATGCACGGTGAAGATCACGGTGCGGCGGATGCTGTTGCCTTCGCCGTCGGTCGCGGTAACGCTGACGCCGACGTCGCGGCTCGTGCGCTGATCGTTCACGCTCTCCGGGTCGTCGAAGACGCCGAGTGAGCCTGGATCGAGGGTGAGCAAGGTCGAGGTGCCGTCGGTGATGCTGCCTTCGACCACCTGCGGCTGATCGGTGACGTCGACGTACGCGGCCATGATCGCGATGGGCGCGTAACCCGAGCCCGAGCCCATGCCGGTGACCGAGATCTCCATGTCGACGAGCTCGCCGTTCAAGATGCCAGGCACGCGCGGCGTGCTGCACGACTGCGAGTACGGTGACAGGCGGTTGACGACGATCGACGGGCCGACCTGCACGGTGGTGGCGAGCGGCTGCGACTTCACTTCGGGGCCGCGCTTGCTCACGTTCGACGCGGTGACGCGGCCGGTGAACGAGCCCACGCCCAAGCCGAAGCCGGCCGGGAGCGTGTCGGGTTCGAAGGTGAACTCGACCTTGTTGCTCGCGCGGTAGATCGCCTGGACTTCCATGTCCACCGCGCCACCATCGCCACCGTCGCTCCCCGCGTAGGTACCGGCGAAGCGGATCATCACCTTGCCCTTGGAGCCCTGGACGAAGTTGCTGCCGATGACTTTGACGGTCGTGCCGGCGGACCAGATGGTCGGGGACACCGCGATGAGGCGGGGCTCCGGCGTATCGTCGTTACCTGGGTCGTCGTCATTGACCCTGAGGATGTCGTTGGTGCCGTCGCTACCACCGCAGGCCGTAGCAAGGCCCGCAAGCGCGCACACGCTCCCCAAAACAACCAGACGCCCAAAGGCCATGCGCAACACAGACAAAGACATCGCGTCCCTCACCACTGCGGGCGCTCATGCGTTTCGTCTAACTATTTGGATTAGGGGCTTGGGCCGTCCGAACGACGACCAGCTTTCATGAGGCTCGCTACCATCAATATCGGCCGGTGGCGTCTGACGTTGCGCGCCATCGCTTGCGCCATCTCGATCGCGACAAGATCAGCGTAGGCAAACGAAACCCTTAGTCTCTTCACGCCGATAATCGCCGCCCAACCCTTCTCTTCACGGAGCGAAAATGGAAAGCATCAAGAACGGCGAGATCAGGAAGTCCGGGTCTCCCGTCGTCAGCTCCGGCGAAGCCCCCAACGCCGCCGCGATTCCCAGCACGACAGCCAAGCCCGCCGCCGCGAAGCCGGCCGACTCCGCGGTCCGCACCAGCGGTCCCGTGGCCTTTGCCCCGCGCAGCGAGCGCAGCGCCGACATCGCCGACGGCGCGAACGTCGGCAAGGCGTTGACCGCTATCGCAGCGGTCGACGACGCCAAGCCCCTCGACGCAAAGAGCGTCGTCGTCTGGGAAAAAGAGAACAATCACACGAGCGGCGGCAGGACCCGCGTCATCGAGCTCCCCGGCGTCACCGTCGGCCAGGCCGGCGTGCGCGCCCAGTGGGTCCACGTGACCGGCAGCACCACCCTCGACACCCCCGACAACCAGGCGCCCTTCGAGAACGGCTCGAAGGTCACGCGTGACGGCTTCGACCAGATGAACCTGGTCGCCGATGGCGTCTACGTGAACTGGGTCCAGTCGCAGGTCGGCATCGACAACAACCGCCTCTGGGCCGCCCCGCGCAACTCGGGCGTCATCCGCAGCAAGGCGAACGGCAGCGCCGATCTCAACGCCTGGTACAGCCCCACGGCGAACGACCAGACCTACGGCACCAACAGCGGCAAGTGGCACTTGGCGTCGGACAACGACGTCACCCGTCACGAGACCGGTCACAACCGCGGCGACAAGCAGAACCCCGACATGTTCTCGGGCGAAGGCGGCGCCATCCACGAAGGCTACTTCGGCGACTTCCCAGCGGCCCTCATGGCCCGCAACGCCAACCTCTCCGAAGACTTCGGCACCGCGCTCGGCCAACCCGGCCAGCCGCTGCGTAACCTCGACAACGACAAGACGCTGCGCCAAGCGGGCAGCGAAGTCCACGATCGCGGCGAGGCCTACGGTGGCTTCGGCTGGCGCATCACGCAGGCGTTGGGCCAGAAGATCGGTAGCTTCGAGAAGGCTTGCGACATCATGTTGCACGTCGCCTTGAAGACCGGCTTCTACTTCACCTCGAAGTCGCCCTCCCCGAAGGACTTCATCGACGCGGTGGCCAAGTGCACCCGCGACGCGCTCCCGGGCCTCGTCGATCCGGCCACCGTCGACGCGGTCATCGGCTTCATCAAGGCCGAAGGCATCAAGCGCGAGATGATCAACGGCAGCTGGACCGAGCCGCCGCGCCAGAGCTCGGAGTCGAAGAGCGTCGAGCTCGCCGCCGCGCTCGGTGGCAAGGCCGCGACCTGCTCGGCCGATGCCGCTATCGCGGGCATCGACAAGGTCATGGGCAAGCGCTCGGACTGCGATCTCACGATCGTCGGCGACCTCGGCTGGAAGAACCCGAACACGGGTCTGGAATCGCAGAAGCTCATCATGCAGCTTCGCGCCATCGATCCCTCGAGCGGCAAGAAGTACAAGGTGCAAGACGGCTTCATCTCGCTCGTCGCGACCGACAAGGACGTCGCGGGCTTCGACGGCAGCGGCCGCCGCATCCTCGAGCAGAAGAGCTACCAGTTCGACTTCTCGCCGATCCCCGGTGACCGCGACGCGCTCATCAAGAAGGCGCGCGAAGCCATCGACAAGTTCATCAAGAGCCAGCTCGAGCACAAGCACCTGCGCGAGCACTTGAACGCGAACAGGTCGAGCTTCTTCGACGACAACCAGCTGGAGATCGAGGAGGTCATGTACAAGGGCCACTTGAACCTGATGCTGACCTCGCCGGCCGGCCAGTTCATCTACGACCACTTGAGCGACAAGGTCGAAGCCCGCCGCCTCATGTTCGTCGACTTCATCCCCGAGAAGAAGCAGAAGGCGTAAAGCACCTTCGACGAATACGAGAGAGAGTAAGAGAACCTCCCTTGAAGTGAAGGCGAGTCCGCGTGGCTGTCGATACGCGTCTCTCGAGCCGTAGAAGCTCGACGGCTCCGTCTGTGAAAGCGGACGGAGCCGCCGCGCCGCGCCCCACGAAGCGCGTCGCACGTAGTCTTCCAGAGATGGCGGATGTCTTCGCGCGGCTCGCCCGCGAGAAGCGCGCGCCACGCGAGAACGTCAGCGCGCTCACCGACCAGGGGAGCTCGCAGCTCGAGGTGCGCCTCGCCGAAGCCAAGCGGCAAGCGCCGGACGTCCCGGAGACGCAGGAGGTCAATCCGCATGACCTCCTGGTGTGGGCCAAGGAGAACCGGCTCACCAGCGACGGCAAGACCGCCAAGGTGTCGCTCGAGCGGACAGTGCATCTCTCCGCGGACGGCTTGAAGATCGAGCTGGTCCACGTGAGCGGCGCGTCGGTCTTGGACACCGTGCGCGGCCACAAGCCGTTCGCCGGCAATGGCAAGACCGTGACGCAAGATGCGTTCGATCAGGTGCAGGCGCTGCACACGGCCGATACGTTCCTGAAGCGCCTGTCGGGCTACGGCATCGATCTCGCGTCGGTGTATCGTGACAGCACCGGCAACAGCGGTCTCGTGCGCATCATCGCCAACGCCATGAGCGAAGAGAACGCCGGCTACATCCCCGGCTCGAACGTCTACGTGTTCGGCACCTCGGAGGGCCGCTTCCACCTGGTCTCGTGCAAGGAGATCCTGGTTCACGAGCTCGCGCACGGCTACTTCGATCACATCGCGCCGGGCGTGAACAGCGACACCAAGGGCGAAGGCAAGCCGATGCACGAAGCGCTCGGTGACCTCTTCGCCGCCCTGCACTTCGAGAACCCGAACATCAGCGAAGACCTCGGCGCCTACCTCGCGGAGAAGGACGGCGCGCCTGGGAAGCCCGGCCCGCTGCGCAGCGTCGCCAACGATGCGGTGCTCGACCCCACGGTGCACCAGGAGCACAAGCGCTCGCTCGTGTACTCGGGCTTGGTCTGGTCGGTCACCGAGCGGCTCGCGAAGAGCGTCGGCCTGTCCAAGGCATGTGACTTGATGCTGGGCGCGGTCGCCAAGGCTCCCTTCTTCGTGACCAGCAAGTCGCCGACGTCCGAAGAGTGTCTGCGCGCCTTCATCGACGGCGCGCGCGCGCACATCGGCAAGGCAGCTCCCGATCAGGTCGAAGCCGTCGTCAGCGACCTGCAGCGCGAAGCGGTGAAGCGCAAGCTCATCACCGGCCCGCTCTCCATGGGAGATACGCCGAGCGAACCGGCGAAGTTCTTCGAGAGCTCGGTCGCGGGCTTGAAGAAGCACGACGATCCGACCGCTTTCGCGGGCATCGCCCGAGCTTTGCCCGCGCTCTGCCAGCGCAGAGATGTAGGCTTCGAGGTCTTGGGTGACCGCCGCTTCGGCGACGTGCGCCGCGTGACCTTGCGCGCCACCGTCGAGAACCCGTTGACCCGCAAGATGATCGCCGTCGAGGACGGACATCTCGAGGTCGTCATGGAGGGCCGCCGCGTCTGCCGTCTCGAAGGTCCGGCCCTGTCACTCCCCGAGAAGTTCGACTTCACCGTGCGCGACGGCGGTGACCCACGCCGCGCCTTACGCCGCGCCAAGCGCTTGGTCGCCGAGCACTTGAAGCAGATGGCCGAGAACGACCCGAGCGCCGCGACCGTCAGCCGCGGCCTGCCGACCTTGTTCGACGACGCGAACCTCACCGTCCGCCCCATCCTCATCGAAGGCGCGTTACGGCTCGAGGTCATCACGCTGGCCGGCGAGTTCATCGTCGACCTCGAGCATAACGAGGTGCGGACGCGGCGCTTGATGCATGTTTACGATGTGAACGAGCACGCGCATTAGCTCGCTGCTTGTTCCGACTTGGCGGATGGCCGATCACATCGGGTGTGATGAGCAAGCTGTCACAAACCCTCGAGGCGCGGGGCATTCGGTTCGAGCGCGTGGATTCCCCGAACGCACTGCCCTGTTGGGCGCCCAGCTCCGAACCGGTGAGCATCGTCGTCGAGCCTCCGGCCGATCCCGGTGAGAGCGTGATCGATCTCGCAGCTCGGGTGGCAATCGAGCTCGAGCGCTTCGCGGGTCGGGCGGCGGACTTCCTCTGCGACGGATTGCAAGATCCGCAATACGGATTGACGCCGGACGAGATAGCGCTGCTGTCCGCAGCGGAGCGTCCGTTCGATTCACCCGAAGCGGTCATCTGGGGGGACGGGACCTGGATGATCCGTTTTGGGGAGTCCAGCCTGCGGATCGCCGAGGAATTCGGGATCGGCGTGAACTTCAACGGCGAGCAGCCCGTCAGCATCGAGAATCTCTCGGACGCGGAGTACGTGGACGAGGAGTAGCGCTGTGCAAGCGAGAGAAGCGCTCGCAGCATGTTTGCACGGGTCCGCCCTCCGCTTGCCATTGCATCTGTGAACCCGGCGCGTGGTAAGTTGCCGGCGCCAATGCGTTTTCGTCTTGTCCTTCCATTGCTTGGGCTCGGGGTCGCGTGCAGCCCGGGGCCGGTGCCGGCGCCGCCTTCGCCATCGCCGGAGAACAGCGTTCCCATCTCCTCGACGCCGACCGTGAGCGGTGGTGATGCTGGCGCGCCCGCCGATCTCGAGGCGCAGGCCAAGGCCGCGTGGGCTGGCCGCAATGACCGTGCCTCGCTTGGCCGTGCCATCGATTGCTGGCTGCGCATCTCCGAGTCGCGTCCCGATGACCCGGCGCCCCTGCTCTCCTTGTCGCGCGCCTACCTCACCCTCGCCGACTTCCACCTGCGTGCTCCAGCGGACATGGGTCAGCGCTCGGACGCCTTGGAGCGCGCCATCGACACCGCCGAGCGCGCGCTCCTCGCGAGCTCACCTGGCTTCAACGCCGCCATGAAGCGCGGCGTCGCGCTCGAGGAGGCCGTGAAGTCGGTCGAGCCCGACAAGGTCGAGGCGCTCGCGGCCTACGGCGCGAGTCTTGGCCGCTATGGCGTCGATAAAGGCTTCACCGCGCTGCTCATGTACCGCGGCCGGCTCGTCGCCGCCATGCAGCGGGTCCTCGAGATCGCGCCCAAGACCGATCACGCCGTCGCGGACCGCGAGCTCGGCACCTTCTACGCGCGCGTGCCTGGCTTCGCTGGTGGTGACACCGCGAAGTCGCGCGAGCACTTCGACAAGGCCGTGGCCCTCGCCCCCGAGGCCTTGGTCACCAAGCTCCGCTACGCCGAGACCTACGCCATCGAGACCAGGGACCGCGCTCTCTTCGCCCGCCTCTTGGCCGAGGTGAAGTCCGCCGACGCTGGCGACGCGGAGATGGCGCCCGACAACATCATGGTGAAGCGCCGCGCCGAGGCGCTCGCCGCCTCGATCGACGAGCTCTTCATCCGATGACCGCGAACCGCACCCTGCTCACCTTCACCTCCTCCGACGGCACGCAGCTCGCGGCGCAGCGCTGGTCTCCGCTCGGTGAGCCACGCGCCGCGCTGCTCGTCATTCACGGCTACGCCGATCACGGTGAACGCTATCGCGAGCTGGGGCTCACCCTCGCCGAGCGGGGCGTCGACACCGTGGCCATCGATCTGCGTGGCCACGGCCGCTCGTCGGGGCAGCGTGGCTACATCGATACGTTCACCCAGTACCACGACGACGTCGAAGCGGCGTTCGGTGGCATGACCATGCTGCACGAGGGCCGCGGTATCGCGCGGTTCGTCCTCGGCCACAGCAACGGCGGGCTCGTCGCGCTCGATTGGGTCGCGGACAAGAAGCCAGAGATCCATGGGCTCATCGTCACCAACCCGTTCTTGGACCTGGCCATGAAGGTGCCGGCCTTGAAGCTGGGCGCGGGTCACCTCGCCGCGCGCATCGCGCCGCGCATCGCCTTGCCCAGCGGCATCCCACCCCAAGGCCTCACGCACGACACCGCTATCGTGGACGCCTACAAGCGTGACCCGATGGTCTTCACGACCGCGACCGCTGGTTACTTCAAGCACTCGCGCGCGGCGCAGGCCCGGGTGCGGGGCCTCACGCGCATCGACGTGCCGCTCCTGTATTGCTATAGCGACAGCGATCCCATCGCCTCCCCCACCGCGAACGCCGCGCTCGCCCAAGCCATCGACAGCCCGGACAAGACGGTCATCGTGCGGCCGGGCGAGTTTCACGAGATCCTGAACGAGACCAACCGCGCGGAGCTGATGGCGCGCATCGGTGATTGGCTGCTCGCGCGCCTCGGGAGATAGCGCCACCGAGCGCTCCTCCCGCATCCTGAACGCATGAGCTGCCGGAGCGTCAGCCCTGACGTCCTGGCGTGTGTTCTGGCCGGTCTCGCTGCAGCTCTCTCCTGGTTCTTGAAAGTGCCGCTCTGTACAACTGAGGCGGATGAGAAGAATCGGATGCTCTTACGGCGCGGTCTCCATGCTCAGGGCATGCTGTGTCGCTCTCGCTGCAGGTTCGATGTCCACGGCGTGCGGACAGGTTCAGGGGGACCCGCTCGAGAGATCTCCGGGTGGGGACGCATCCGGAGAAGTCCCGGACGACGGATCGCCACAGGAGGAGCCGTTCGCCAACGCTTGCGCTGACACGTGCGCCACACACGCGGCGTGCGTGAACGGCTCATGTGTCGACCTGCTGTCTGGGTTATCTGTTTCGGCGAGCAGCCTCGCCTTCACGTCAGCGACGACCGACTACACGCTCGATGTGAGCATCACCCAAGAGACGCTCACCGTGACCGCCACGTCCATCGCCGGCGGGGTTCTTCGCATCAAGGGCGTGGACGCAAGGAGCGGTCAACCGTCCGCCCCCATCGCGCTTGCCCTCGGCGAGACGCTGGTCGACGTCACCGTGACCTTGGGCGCTCGGCAAGCTACCTACACGCTGCACGTCACACGCGCGGCGAACGTCGTTCAGCGGATGTACGGCAAAGCGTTGAACGCCGAGGCGGGCGACAATTTGGGCACTCTCGCGATGGACGGCGACACTCTCGTCGTTGGGGCCCCAGGCGAGGAAGGCGACGCTACCAGCACGATGAGCGCGCCAAACAACGCGGCGTCGGGCGCGGGTGCTGTCTACGTGTTCGTCCGCGATGGCGCGACGTGGACGCAACAGGCCTACCTCAAGGCCGCGAACGCCGAAGCGGACGACTATTTCGGCATCTCCGTCGCGGTGCACGGTGACACTATCGTCGTTGGGGCCCGGGAAGAGGACGGAGACGCGACCAGCACGATGGGCGCGCCCAACAACGCGGCAACGGGCGCGGGTGCTGCCTACGTGTTCGTCCGCGATGGCACGACGTGGTCGCAACAAGCGTACCTCAAGGCCGCGAACGCGGAAATGTACGACAATTTTGGCGCCCGCGTCGCGGTGCACGGCGACACCATCGTCGTCGGGGCGACGGGCGAAGACGGCGACGCCACGAGCACGATGGGCGCGCCCAACAATGCGGCATCGAACGCCGGCGCTGCCTACGTGTTCGTCCGCGATGGCACGACGTGGTTGCAACAGGCGTACCTCAAGGCAGAGGTCACCTGGACCATCTACGGCAACTATGACGGCAACATTTTTGGCTCCTCCCTCGCGGTGGACGGCGACACCATCGTCGTTGGGGCCAGATGGGAAGGGGAATATCTTGCTGGCGCAGCCTACGTGTTCGTCCGCGATGGCGGCGTGTGGTCACGACAGGCGTCCCTCAGGCACACGGATAATCGGAACGCCTTGTTTGGCTATTCGGTCGCGCTGCGCGGTGACACCATCGTCATCGGGGCGCCTGCGATGGAGGCTGTCTTCGTATTCGTCCGCGACGGCACTGCATGGTCGCGACAGGCGTCCATCAATGCAGCGCACAACGCAGATGGCCTTCTTTCCGAGTTCTTTGGCGGCGCTGTTGCGATGGACGGTGGCACCATCGTCGTGGGGGCCGTGAACGAAGACGGCGGCGGGACGAGAGCCGGTGCCGCCTACGTGTTCGTCCGCGATGGCACAGCGTGGTCACAGCAGGCGTACCTCAAGGCCCCGAACGCCGAAGCGGGGGACAATTTCGGGGCCTCCGTTGCGGTGCGCGGCGACACCATCGTCGTCGGGGCGTGGAGCGAAGACGGCGACGCCACGAGCACGATGAGCGCGCCCAACAACGCGGCACCGAACGCGGGAGCGTTTTACATCATGTCGCTTTGAGTGTCGCGCTAGTGCTTTTCGCCGAAGAGCAGCACGTCCATCGACTCCTGGTCGGCGGGCGTGAAGTCGAACTTGTCGAAGTCGCCCGAGCGCACCCACTGCATGTCGCGAACCGAGCCCTTGCGGGGCGTGAGCGGCCCCAAGTTGCATTCGTAGAGCTTTAGCTCGACCACGTAGTCGTCGTACTCGTGAATGGTCGTCGAGATCAGCGCGCCGACGTCGGGCGTGATGTTCAAGCGCTCACGCAGCTCGCGGCGCAGCGCCGCCTCTTCGAGCTCGCCGTCCTCCACCTTGCCGCCTGGAAACTCCCACTTCAGCGGCAACACCGCGCGCTCGGTGCGCTGGGTGATGAGGTACTTGCCGTCCTTGCAGATAGCGGCGCTGACGACGCAAATGCGACGTTTCTCGACCATTGCGAGCGCAGCCTACTGAAAGCCGCGGGCGTTTGCTACCCACTTCGTGGCATGAATCGCCGGGTATGCGTGCCCAGCGCTCCGAGACCCTGCCGACCCTGGTCCTGGCCGCCTGTGCTGCCCTGGCGGTGGGCCTCGCGCTGGCCGTCCTGGCAGTGGTGGCGGGCGATAGCGTCGCCTTCGTGGTGAGCGATCACGCCATCACCGTGGACGTCTGGGCCCTCTGCCGCGGCACCGCCCGGGTGAGCTTCATCGCCCTCGCCGTCGCCCTGCCGCTGGGGTTCGCCGTCGCGGTGACCATGCGCGAGCTCGCCTCTCCTGCCCTGCGCCTCGCCGTCCGCCCTTGGCTCGCCATGTTCGCCACCATGCCGCCCATCGTCTTTGCGTACATGGCGGTGAACCTGCAGCGCGGCGTCCGCTGGCCGATGGTGCCGGCGCTGACCCTGGGGTTGTTCTTGGCGCCCTTCGTGGCGCGCGTCTTCGAGACCGCCCTGCGCAACGCCCCGGAAGGCATGCGCGACGCGGCCCTCGCCTTGGGAGCCACCCGCCTCGAGGCGTGGACGCAGATCTTGCTGCCTGCGTCCGCGCGCGCCTTGGCGAGCGCCGTCCTCCTGACGCTGGTGCGCGCCATCGGTGAGAGCGTCATCGTCGCCTTGGCCTCTCCGCCCTCGGGCCCGAGCACCTTGGCGGCCGTGCCGATCCGCGCCGCGCTGGGGACCGGCCCCGCGCTCAATCCGCAAGACGTCTTCATCATCGGCGGTCTGCTCGCGCTCCTCACGGTGGTGCTGCAATACGTCGCGACGCGCCTGTTTCCGCGAGAGCGGACATGACCGACGTGCTCGTGAGCTCGCCGGTGCGCGGCCGGCGGCGGCTCCTCGGCAACATCATCCTCACGGCGTGCGGCACCGTGGGTGGGCTCACGCTCTTGGCGCTGCTCGTCCTGGTGGTCTGGTCGATCGGCCAGGGCTTGGCCGACATCGGCGGTACGCTCGGCCGCAGCGACGATGCATCGGACATCTTCATCGCGGCCTGCACCAACAGCCTCCTCGTGTCGCTGCTCGCGACCTTGGGCTCGGTCTCGCTCGGCGTCGGCGCCGGCATCTACGTGAGCGAGGTCATCCACAGCCCGCGCCTCACACGCGGCATCTTCGGCATGGTGCAGAGCCTCGCGTCGTTGCCCTCGGTGGTCTTCGGCATCGTCGGCATGCACATGGTCACTGGCATCTTGGCGGGGGTCCCGGGTCTGTTGGCCGCGGCGCTCACCCTCTCGCTCATCGCCATCCCGCGCATCATGCTGGCGACGCGCGACGCGCTCTTGCAGGTCCCCGACACCATGCGCGTGGCCTCCTACGCCCTGGGCGCGACGCGCCTGCAGACTGTCCGCTATCACATCCTACCGCTCGCCATGCGCGGCATCACCGGCGGCGTCCTCACCACCATGACCCGCAACTTCGGCGCGAGCGCTCCGCTGGTGATGCTCGGCTTGGTGCTGCGCAACGAGACCTCGTGGCAAACGCTCCCCGTCGGCGTCATGCAAGCCATGGCGACTGGCGGTAAGAGCGCGGCGGAGCTCGCCGGCGCCGCGGTCGCGGTCGTCGTCATGGTGCACGTCGGCGTCACCCTGTGGGCGACCTCCATGCAACGGCGCTTTCAACCGCTGAATTAGAGCAACGCAGCCAGCCGCTTGCTTGCGCGGTTGGCAACGCCCATGATGCGGCCGCCGATGGCCGAAATCACGCCAGCCACCACCGTCCTCGAGGCGAGCCACATGACCGTGCACTACGGCTCACAGCTCGCGCTGCGCGACATCAACCTGAGCGTCGCCGAGAACACGGTCACCGCTCTGATGGGCCCCGTGAGCAGCGGCAAGACCACGTTGCTTCGCACCTTCAATCGCCTCATCGACCTCGCGCCAGGCGCGCGTGTCAGCGGCAGCGTCCTCTATCGCGGCCGGGAGCTCTACGCTGCGAGCGTGGACGCCGGCGAGGTGCGCCGCCGTATCGGCATGGTCTTTCGCACCCCAACGCCGTTCCCGCGCTCGATCGGCGCCAACGTCGCCTGGGGCGCCGAGGTGAACGGCCTCGCCAAGAGCGAGGACGTCGAGGGCCTGGTGGAGAAGTCGCTGACGCGCGCCGGCCTGTGGCGCGACGTGAAGGACCGCTTGAACGCCGCGCCGTCCGTCCTCACCTTGGGCGAGCAGCAACGCGTGTGCATCGCCCGCGCCCTCGCGATGGAGCCCGACATCCTCCTGCTCGACGAGCCCTGCGCCGCCCTCGACCCGGTGTCGAGCGCCCGCATCGAGGACCTCATCGTCGAGCTCAAGGAGACCTGCACCATCGTCGTGGTCGCCGAGACCATGCAGCAGGCGGCACGCGTCTCCGATTTCGCGGCGCTGCTCCTCGAAGGCGAGCTCATCGAGGTCGCGGACACCAAGACGCTGTTCACTCGGCCGCGCGACAAGCGCACCGAGGAGTACGTGACCGGGCGGTTTGCATGACGAAGCCATTGGAGAAGGACCTCGCGCACCTGAAGCGCGAGCTGCTGGGACTCGGCGCCCTCGTCGAAGAGGCGACCAACAAGGCGATCACCGCGCTGGTGAACCGCCGCGCCGACGTGGCCGACGAGGTCCGCAATGGCGATGACCTCATCGACAGCCGCGAGCTCGAGATCGAGGAAGAGTGCCTGAAGCTGCTCGCGCTCTACCAGCCGATGGCGACCGACCTGCGCTTCATCGTCGCGGTCATGAAGGTCAACAACGACCTCGAGCGCATGGGCGATCTCGCCGTGAACATCGCCGACCGCGCCTTCGACATGGCGATGGCGCAGCCGGTGGTGCCGCCGGGTGATTTACTCACCATGGCCGAGCGCGTGCGCGCCATGGTGCGCGAGAGCTTGGACGCCCTGGTGAACCGCGACTGCGAGCTGGCCCGCAAGGTCGTCCGCGATGACGAAGACGTGGACGACATGCACAAGCGCATGTTCAAGTTCATCGAAGAGCAGATGATGAAGGACGTAAGCTCGGTGCCCTTGGGCGTCCACACCATCTCGGCGTCACGGCACCTGGAGCGCATCGCGGATCTCGCGACCAACATCGCCGAGGACGTGGTCTTCATGGTCGAGGGCGAGGTCATCCGCCACACGCGCTAGCTACGTGGCGAAGCCACCCGGCGCATGACGATCACGTCCCCGGAGCTCGAGATCACCGCCAAGTGATCGCCCGCTAAAACGGGCTCGCTCGCGGTGATGCCGCCCAGCGCCGTGGCCTGCAAGGGCTTGCCGTTGGTCGCGTCGAACACCAGGAACAAGCTCTCGCCACCAGACATGATCACCGCATCGCCGGCCACGATGGGCCGCGATGGCGAGCCGATGGGGAGCTTGGTGCGGTAGAGCAGATCGCCGGTCATCGCATCCAGGCCCCAAAACCAACCGTCCGCGCTCGAGGCCAGCAGCGTCGAGCCATGCGCGCCTAGCGATGTCACGGCCTGGGCGTTCTTGGTCCAGATGGTCGTGCCGTCGCGTGGGTCCAAGGCGTAGATGCCATCCGAATACGAGGCGACGAAGACGCGGCCATCGATGATCACGGGGTCGGCGTCCGCGTCGACGAAGTCACCGCCACGCAGCGACAGCGGGCGCGACCACATGCCGCGGCCGTCGTCCAAGGCGTACGCTTCAGCGTACCCATCGGAGAACGATGCGTAGATGATGCCGTCATGCTCGGCGGCGCGCGCATGCCCCAGCACCGTCAGCCCCGTCGGCGCCGGGCGGCCACGCGTCCAGAGCACTTCACCCGTCGCGGGGTCGACCACGTAGACCTTGTTGGTCGAGGTCGTCACCAGCACCACGTCACCGACGCGGCGCGGCGGCGCGCGCATGTCGCCGTCGATTGGGATCATCCAGTGGAGCTTGCCCGTGGCGACCTCGAACGCGAGCAGCTTGCCATCGCGGCCACCCAGCAGCGCGAGCTCGAGCCCGCGCCCATCACCGGGGCCAACATCGACGATGGTCGCCGACGTCTCGAACGGCGCGGTGTGGCGATAACGCCAGATCTCGTCACCGTTGTTCAGCGCCAGCCCCAGGACGAAGCCTTCACCGGTGCCGACGATGACGCGCCCGTGGCGCTCCGAGATGGCCGGGCGGCCAAAGCTCGCGGTGATCTCGCGGTTGAGGCCGGTGCGCACCAGCGCCCTACGCCAGCGGCCCTCGAAGACGACGCCCTTCCCCGCGTCGACGGGCTTGCCTTTGTGCTGCGACAAGAGCTGCGCGTCGGGCTCGGACGGCGACGCCGCGTGCGCCGAGAAGGCGACCGCTAGAACGGACAGGCCCGCCCAGATGCGCGCGCCTGTCGCGGTCAGGGCAGTGCGTCGCGGCCGCGGCACTAGTCAGCCTGGGTCGTGGGCGTGGTCTTCGTGAGGTCAGCGCTCGCCGGCGACGGCGGCGCGTCGATGCCCGCCGCGGGCGCCGCGGCGACACCCATGGCGCTGAGCATCTCACCGGCCTCGGTGCCGACGGGCTCGTTCGCGTGCTCGGCCTTGAGCTTCTCGAGACGGGTGCGGGCCTTCGCGGTGTCGCCCATCGCCAGCTCGACGCGCGCGGCCTGGAGCGAAGCGCGGTCGGCATAGAAGGCGTCGCCCTTGAGCGACTCGAAGGTCTTCAAGGCGCCAGCCAGATCACCACGCGCTTCCTGGAGGAACGCCAGGCGCTCGACGACGAGGAAGCGGAGCGAATCGCTGGGGGCCATGTCGCCCAGGATCGCCGCGAGCTCTTTCTCGGCGGCTTCCTTCTCACCTACTTTTGCCGTCAGGTCGGCCACCATGAACCGCGAAAGCAGACCAGCCTTGCCGCTGGCCTTCGCGCTCGCGGCGCGAAACGCATCGCGGGCCGCGAGATCGCGATCCTTGTCGTTCGCGAACACCGGCGGATCGGCCGAGGGATTCGCGGTCTCGGTCGACTCGGGCGGCAGCACCTTGGCGGCCATGATCTTCGTCGCCTTGTCGAACGCGACGGCGTTGTCTTCGGCCTTCGACTCCATGACGCTGTTGATGACGACACCAATGACGATGGCGAGGAACAGCGCGACGACGCCAATCAGCAGCGCGCTCTTGTTCGACGCGGCCCAATGGACACTCCGGTCGGCGGCCTCGGTGAAGGCGTCCTCGCGCTTCAACAGCTCTTTACGCGACTGCTTCTCGTTGCTCTTCTTCGAACCAGCGACCGACAGACGTGCCACGACGAATCTCCGCAAACGACTAGGCCAAGAACCGGCGCTTCGTATACTCCTCGGGTGTGTCTCGTCGAGACCTATTAGCGCTGGTTGGCGTTCTGGTGGTGATCCTGCCCGGGAACGCCCGTGCCGACCTCGGGGACCTCAAGCTCGCCCTGGAGGCGGGGGTCTCCTACTTGCACGAGGGCGGCGAGACCAACTGGGCTCCAATAGGCGGCGGCGCGGCGCTGAACATCGGGCTCATCGAGCGCCTGTCGTTGCAGGTCAACTATGACCGCAAGGAGTTCATCAACCGCGAGCCGACCCTGGCTGCCCAGGCGATCGGCGTCGGGGGCCGCTACGACATCGACGTACTTTGGCTCACGCCCTTCCTTGAGCTTGGCCTCGGGAACGTGTACTTGAGGGCCGCGAATGGAGGAACCTACGGACCTACGTGGGACCTCTTCTTCGGAATCGGCGCTGATGTACGCTTCACCCGCTGGTTATTCGGCGGGTTAGTGTTTCGTTATTACTCGGTCGGTGGAACCGACCTTTTTACGAATCCAGCGTACGCGACGATTAACGCTCGGCTTGGCTTCATGACGCCAAGCGCCCCAAAACCAAACGATTGATTCATCCCGGCCCCACGAGGCCGAAGGCGTCGGAAACAATGACACGCAAAATGATCATCAATGCGCTCGACTCGGAAGAGGTGCGCATTGCCATCGTCAACGAGAAGGGTCTCCTCGAGGACTTCGACATCGAGACCCGTGGCGTCGAGAAGAACAAGGGCAACATCTACAAGGCCGTCGTCATGGCCGTGGAGCCCGCCCTCAACGCAGCCTTCATCGACTACGGCGCGGACAAGCAGGGCTTTTTGACAGCCAACGATGTCGACCCCAAGCTCTGCGGCAAGCACGACCTCGACAAGCACTACCGCATCGACGAGCTGCTCAAGCGCAACCAAGAGCTCTTGGTGCAGGTCGAAAAAGACGAGGTCGGGCAGAAAGGTGCTGTGCTCACCACCTACCTCTCGCTCGCCGGCCGTTACACCGTGCTCATGCCCGGCGCCTCGCGCTCGGGTGTCTCGCGCAAGATCGACGACGACGATGCGCGCAGCCGCATGCGCGATGCAGTCGCCAAGCTCAACGTCCCCGACGACATGGGCGTCATCATCCGTACCGCGGGTCGTGACCGCACCAAGCTCGAGCTGAACCGCGACTTGAAGGTGCTGTCGCACACCTGGGCGAACATCAAGAAGGAAGCGAGAGCCGCCAAGGCCCCTGCCCTCATCATGAAGGAGCAGGACGCGATCATCCGCGCCTTGAGAGACTACTGGTCGAACGACATCAGCGAGATCATCGTCGACGCCGACGAGGCCTACGATCAGGCCGTCGAGTACGTCCGCATGGTCATGCCGAAGCAGCGCAGCGTGCTGTCGCGCTACGTCGAGCGCCGGCCGATCTTCCACCACTACCGCATCGAGCCGCAGCTCGACGAGATCTACGCCCGCAAGGTCGAGCTCAACAACGGCGGCTCCATCGTCATCGAGCCCTGCGAAGCGCTCGTCGCCATCGACGTCAACAGCGGCAAGCAGAAGTCGAAGGATCAGGAAGCGACCGCGCTGCAGACCAACGTCGAGGCCGCTAAAGAGGTCGCCCGCCAGCTGCGCCTGCGCGACCTGGGCGGCATCATCGTCGTCGACTTCATCGACATGTTCGTGCGCAAGCACCAGCTGCAGGTCGAGCGCACCATGAAAGAGGCGCTCAAGCTCGACAAGGCGCGCGTCAAGGTCGGCCGCATCTCGCCGAACGGCACGCTCGAGCTGACGCGGCAGCGCATCCGCTCGGCCTTGGGCGCGAGCGTGTTCCGCACCTGCCAGACCTGCGGTGGCACCGGCCACGTGTTGAACTCGCAGTCGCACGCCGTAGCGGTGCTGCGTAAGCTGCGCGACCGCGCCTCGCGTGGAGACCTCGCGTCGGCGAAGGTGCTGCTCGATCCCGAGTCCGCGAACGTGCTGCGCACCGAGAAGTGGTCGGCGGTCCAGGAGATCGAGCAGCGCTACGAGATCCGCGTCGACATCGTGCCCGACAAGGCGCACATGCCCGGTCACGCCGATTACACCTTCGAGACCAACCCGAACGCCGAGGTCCTGCCCGAGACCGAGCCGGACTTCGGCCCACCAGAGCTGCCCGAGGGCTACGAGCTCACGCCGGACGACGAAGACGAGGTCATCGATCCGTCCGACCTCGAGGTCGTGGTGCCGAGCGACGATACCGTGCGCATCGAGGGCCTGGCCGAGCAACGCCGTGAGGCCAAGGAGCGCAAGCGCCGCCGCCGCGGGGGCCGCGGTGAAGAGCGTGAGCGTGGCGAGCGCGGTGGCCGCGATAGCGAGCGCGCCGCCAAGAGCGACGACGCGTCCGAGGAGCTGTCGACCTCACGTGATTGGGACATGCCCACCTTCGAGCTGCTCGACCCCGAGCAGCTCAAGAAGCGCGAGCGTGGCAGCGGCGGCAAGAGCCGTGGCGAGCGCTCCGAGCGTGGTGAGCGCGGAGGCCGTGGCCGCCGTAGCCGTTCGGGCCGCGACAGCAACGTGGTCTCCGCCCACGAGATCCTGGCGAGCATGGCCGCCGACACCGCCGCGCCACCTCCTCCCGCGGCCACCGCGAGCGCCCCGCGATCGGACGCTCCGGCGCCCGCCAAAGCGGAGAGCGACGCCGACAGCCCCGACGATGGCGATGCCGGCGGCACGAAGAAGAAACGCTCATTCTTGTCGCGGCTCTTCGGCGGCAAAAAAGGCGACGGCGCGGATCAGTCCGACGGCAGCTGACCTTCAGTTTTCCGTTACTTTTTAGGCACTTAGAGGCGTCGGTCGATTTTTGAGCCGATCACGGTGGGTAGCCGCGTCTACCCACTGATGCGCACCTTCAAGCTGCTCACCTTTGCCCTCGCCGCGCCGCTCGTGGCGTGCATCGGAACCATTGGTGACGCCGACACGCCCGATGGCGGCAACCTCCCGCCCGGCACGGACGTCACGGTCGACACCAGCTTCGCCTGTGACCCACAGGCGGTGCCGGTGCCGAACGGCATGCGCCGCCTCACCAAAGCGCAGCTCACCAACAGCATCCGTGACGCGCTGGTGATGCTCGTCCCCAATCAAGCGTCCACCATCGCGGACGAGATTGCGACCCCGCTCGCCGCGGTGCCCGACGACGTCTTGGGTGGCGACACCGACTATCGCAGCATGGTGCAAGCGGTCGGTCAGGCGCACGTCGACGCCTACTATACGCTCGCCCAAGCCTTCGGCGCGGCGCTCGTCAGCACCACCACCCGCCGCAACGCGCTGCTCGGCTCCTGCGCCACCGACGCCACGACCAGCAACGACTCGACTTGCATCGACAACGCCATCCGCCGCGTCGGCCGCGTGCTCTTCCGCCGCCCGCTCGGCGCCGACGAGCTCACCCTGTATCGCGACGTCTACAATGCGGCCGACATCGATGAGCAAGCCCTGGCCGACGCCATGACCGCGCTCATGCTCGCGCCGCCCTTCATCTACTTGATCGAGACCGGCGCGGCCGTCCGCGACAGCGCTCAGAAGATCTACGACCTCGGCCCGTACGAGCTCGCGAGCCGCTTGTCGTATCATTTCTGGCAGTCTCTGCCGGACGAGGCGCTGCTCTCCGCCGCGGCGGACGGCAGCCTCATGACCGACGCCGGCTACCGCGCGCAGGTCGACCGCTTGTTCGCGGACCCAAAGGCGCGCCGCACCACGCAAGCGTTCTACGGCGAGTGGCTCAAGCTCGACACCGTGCCCAACATGAGCGCCAACAACGCGCGTCCCGACTTCGCGGCCTATGCTGGTGACGACTTGCCCAGCGCCGACCTGCGCGGCCGCATCCTCGCCGACATCCAGGACATGGTCGCCTACTACACGTTCACCACCGCGGGCACCTTGGCCGATCTCTTCTCTTCGACCTTGTCGTTCGCGCGCACCAGCGACGTCGCGAGCCTCTATGGTGACGTCTCGCTCTGGGACGGCGCGAGCCAGCCGCCGGCCCACGTTCAGCCCGAGCGCGTCGGCATCCTCGCGCGCGCCGCCATGCTCGTGAACAACCAGGCGACCACGCGCCCCATCAAGCGCGGCGTGTTCACCATGCGCCGCTTGCTCTGCGAGGACATCGAGCTCCCCGACAACATGGCCGCCATCGCGCTCGAGCTCTCGGACGGCACACAGACCACGCGGCAGCGCATCACCGAGCTGTCGCAAGCGCCGGGCTCGACGTGCCAGGGCTGCCATGTCGCCATCAATCCGCTCGGCTTCGTCGCCGAGAGCTTCGACGCCCTGGGCCGCGTCCGCGCCGCCGAGCGCGTCTTCGAGCCCACGACCGGCGCGTTGCTCGCGACCCTGCCCATCGACACGCACGTCGAGACCACCGTCGACGCGGGTCCCGAGCGCGGCTTCGACAGCGTCGCCGACATCTCGGAGGCGATCGTCGCGAGCGGCCGCGTCCAGGCGTGCTTCGCGCGTCACTACGTGCGCTTCACCTTCGGCCGCCAGGAGGATCCGCGCCGCGACGGCTGCGTCCTCGAGAACCTGCGCCAGCGCATCGCCAGCAGCGGCTCGCTCGCCGACATGCTCAAGAGCATCGCCATGGCGGACACCTTCAAGCTCGTTCGTAAACCAGACTGAGAGGCGCTCCGTGACCAACGTCTTCAAGCTGAACCGCCGTCACTTTCTCAAGGGGACCGGTGGGCTCGCGCTCGCCATTCCCACCTTGAGCTCGCTCTTGCCGCGCAGCGCGCTCGCGCAGGCCGCGACGCAGAAGCGCTTCGTCGCCATGTGCACCGATCACGGCGGCGTCTTCCCGAGCAACATCTACCCCACCATGAGCGGCGCCGCGCAGAGCGCGACTCTCTACGAGGCGAGCGGCCACTTGCCGCGCCACGACGTGCGCTTCGACACGCTCACCTCGCGCGTCGAGGGCGCCGACCGCGTCATCTCGAGCTGCCTGCGCGCGCCGTCGAGCAGATTCCCGGCGGATCTCGTCGGCAAGATGAACGTGATGACCGGCTTCGACATCACCACGTACATCGGCCACAACCGCGCGGCCTTCATCGGTAACTACGCCGCCAACGACCAAGGCGTGGAAGTCCGGGACATCCTCTACCCGACCATCGACCAGGTCGTGGCCCGCAGCACCGGATTCAACCGCAGCCCAGTGCGCGCCGCGAACATCAACGTCGCGCGCGACTACGGCAACGGCTCGGAGCGCAACTCCGCCCACGCGCTCGATCTCGACCTGCAGCCCGTGCAGCCCACCGGGAGCCTCGGCCCTCTCCTCGCGCTCGTGGCCGTGGAGAACGCCTCGCCCTCCCGTGCGCCGCAGCGCCTCGTGCAGCGCGTCTACGACCATTATCGCGGACTCACCACCGGCGCCTTCGGCGACGCCGGCCGCCTGTCGCGCGACGACCGTAACCGCCTCACCCGCCACATGGACTTCTTGAACGCCATCGAGGCGCGCATGGAGGTGCAGCTCGAGTGCGGTGACGTGCCGGCGTACAACGACGTGGTCTCGACGCCCGAGCAGCTGCGCATGGCGGCGGACCTCATCGCCCTGGCGCTCATGTGCGGTGCGAGCAACGTCGCGGTCATCTCGGCGCCCGGCGAGGCCTTCGCGCAAGACCACAACTACACCGACTGGCACGAGCAGATCGCCCACAAAGGCGGCGGCGAGGAAGCGAGCTCCGATCCGGACTTCCAGCGCACCAACTACCGCTCGCACCAGCTCTTCTTCTCCGAGGTCTTCGTGCGCTTGGCGGCGCACTTGAACGTCGAGGAAACGCCGGGCGTCACCTTCCTCGACAACAGCCTGCTTTATTGGACCATGGAATCGGGCTGCAAGACGCACGACAATTTGATGCAGCCGATCGTCACCGCCGGCTCGGCGGCCGGCTTCTTCCACACCGGGCGCTTCGTCGACTACCGCAACCCACGCAGTCCGATGCAGTCGGGGGTGGTGTTGAATCAGTTCTTCGCGAACGTGCTGCAGAGCATGGATGTCGCTCCAGCGGACTACAACCGGCAAATGCAACGCGCACAGCCGGAGCAGGCCGCCGCCGGCATGAAAGGCTACGGCACCGTCTTTTGGCATCCGGACGGCTTCTGGAGCGGCCACGACATCCAGCGCGACATCTGGCCGGAGCGCTACTATCGTGACGCCGACGACCACCTGAAAGGCTGGGTGGTCGGCGCTTGAAGCTCGCATGCGCCATAGCGGCCACACTGCTGGTGACCGGCTGCGTCGCGGGTGTCGTCGAGGGCGACCCGACTCTCTCGGCGGAGCACGACCCGCGGCTCGGCGGCGGCGACGACCTGCCGGACCGCGGCGACCCGACTCCTTCAGCACGCGACGACGACGCACCTGCCGACGTGGACGGTGATCCGGGTGGCGGCGATCCAGCGCCAGCGGACGACGACCCGCCTCCGCCCGACGGCCGCGTGCCCGTGCTCATCGCGCAGGGTCACATGCAACGCACCATCATGTCGTGCGACGGCGGCGCCTCGTGGGTGGCGAACGCGTCCGCGAACGACGACGCGCGCTGCTGGGTCGAGGGCGATCCCAACTACGTCGAGTGCGATCATAATCCCGGCGCTGGCCGCGGCATCACCTTCACCGGCACGGCCTTCGTCGCGACCTTCGGCTGGGGACCTCCCGGCGGCATCTTCCGCAGCGAGGACGGCGTCGCTTGGGACCAGCGCGTCAGCGGCACGACCTTCGGCGGCGTCGCGACCGGCGTGGGCCACGTCGTCGCCATGTCCGCCCAGCCGCGCGTCTCCGACGACGACGGCGTCACCTTCGCCGCCAGCGACGACTACATCGACACGCAGGCGCGACGCACCGCGTTCGCCGCGTACGCCACTGGTCGCTTCATCATGGTGGGCGACGGGAAGATCACGTTATCGTCCGACGCAGGATCCTCCTGGTGGTCCCCAGATGTTTGGCCGAGTGGTTGTGGTGACAGTATTCAAACGCAAGGTGGCATCGCCTACGGCAATGGAGTCATCCTGGTGCTCGGCGGCAACGGCCTCGCTTGCCGGTTGCTCGACGGCGGCACCACCTGGACGACCCACGCCACCGGCACGACCGACGTCAGCAGTCAGCTCGTGTGGAACGGCAGCGTCTTCCGCATGTGGGCGGGTGATCGCGTCTACTCGAGCAGCGACGGCGCCAGCTGGTCGAGCGTCGTCATCTCGCCTGCGAGCGTGCGCGTCGGCATCGTCGCCTACGACCCGGAGCACGACTCCTACGCCGCCATCAACGGCGGCTGGGGCGACTGGTACACGACCCAGCGCTTTTTCCGGAGCGACGACGGGGTCACCTGGGAGACGCTCGCCGCCGACAAAGCGCTGCGCAGCCATCCCATGCGCAACATGGTCTTCGGCTACGCCAAGCGCAGCGCGGTTTGCCCGTGAAGGCGCGTGTGCAGCGTGACGCCGCCGGGAAATGGTGGCGAAGGAGCGCCCTCCGACGCCGCGCTGGTGAGCGCCGCGGTGTCCGGGCACACCTGGGCGCAAGAAGCGCTCTACCGCCGTCACGTGCAGCATGTGTTCGCTTTAGCGGTGCGCCTGCTCGGCGAGCGCGATCCCGCTTGGGACGCGGTGCAGAACGGCTTCATCACGGCGTTCCGCAAGCTGGGCAAGCTCCGCGACCCCAATGCCTTCCCGTCGTGGCTGCGCAGCATCGTGGTGCGCGAGACCTTGAGCTTGCGCCGGCGCGAGCGGCCACGCGACCGGAGCGTGGACATCGAAGCCATCGCCAGCGAGGAAGCGACCGCCGAGGAGCGCGCCGCCTTCATCCGCCTGCAGCGCTGGCTCGATGGAGTACGCGAGCCCGACCGCACCATCTATCTCCTGAAGGTCGTGGAGTCCGAAACCAACGAGGCCATCGCCGAGCTGACCGACGTGTCGCTCGCCACGGTGAAGCGCAAGGTGGCGCGCGTCGAAGAGCACCTCAAGAAGCTCGGCATGGGAGGCGCGGATGACTAGCCGTCCCTTCCCCATCGCCCCGGTGAGCCAGCGCGACGTCGACGCCGGCTGGAGCTCCATCAAGGGCGCCCTCGAGGAGAAGCGCGCCGGCGCCTGGCACTGGGCCTGGGTCGCCGCCGCCATCGCCTTGTTCGTCGCGGTGAGCGCGGGCGCAACCGTCCTCGTGCGCGAGTACCGTGAGCGCGTGCGGCGCGAGCGCCGTGCTCCCATCGAGCAGCCCACGCCACGCGACGTGATACCCGAGCAGCAGCAAGGCGCCGTGGGACCTGCGCCGAGCGGCACGGGCAGCCTGAGCCCCGTCGTGCCCACGGCCGATGAGAGCGGACGCGCTGACCATGACCCGCGACGCCCACGCGATGACGATGCCCGCGCACCCAAGAACGGCAAAGGCAAAGGTGGTCGCGCCGCCGGTGTCGCGGGCGGTCCCGCCACGAGCAACCGCACTGCCGGCGCCTCCGGCGGTCCAGCGGCAAGCAGCGCGGCGGCCGAGGGCTCGGAGAGTCGAGGCTACTCACCGCTCGCCGGCATGAGCCCGAAGAGCCAACCGGGCGCAGCGGCCGAGCGCCAAGCCCCTGACGCCACGGCCGACGGCGACGCTTTCGCCGCGGGGAGCGCGGCCCGCGCCCGTGGTGACTTCAAAGCGGCGCTCTCCCACTACGAGCGCTTCGTGGCGAAGCATCCGCACGACGAGCACGCCGGCATCGCCGCCATGGAGGCGGCGCGCATCCTGGCCGACCACCTGGAGCAGCCCGCCAAGGCGCTGCGCTGGGCCGAGAAGGCCGCGGAGCTCGCCGACGGCTCGGTGCGCGAAGATGCCCGGGCCCGCGTGGTGCAGCTCTTGGGTACGCTCAAGCGGACCGGGTGCGCCAGCGCGCAACGCGACTTCTTGCGCGACTACCCCAACAGCGTCCACACTCCGCGGGTGAAGCGTGACTGCGGCGAAGCTCCATGATCGTAGCGTTCGTGTTGACGCTCCTCCAAACAGCGGATGTCCCTTCGAACGTCGTGATCGCGGCTTGTGACGAGCGCGGCTTCGCCCTACGCATCGACGCGCCCACCCTCGGCGACGAGACGCGCGGTGAGCTGGTGAGCCAGCTCGGCATCGGCCTCGTGGCGCGCGGCTACGCCTTGTGCACGAGCGATGCGCCACCGAACGTGATCCTCATCGACCAGCTCGACGACGGCTCGGTCGACGTCCTGGTGCGCTACGCGACGCGGCAGGTCCACCGCGTCCTCGCGGTCGAGCGGCGCGACAGCAAGGCCACGGGTCTCACCCTCGCGGTCGCGGTCGAAGAGCTGGTCATCGTGGTCACCGACCCAGGCCAGCCCGCCGAGCGCGTCTCCACGCCGCCACTTCCCCCCACATCGCCTCCCGCGGCCCAAGCGCCGCCGCGCCCCTTCCTGCGCCTCGGGGCCGAGCTCCAAGGCGTCACCTACGACGACACGCGGATCGGCTTCGGGCTCGGCGCGCGCATCGACCACGAGCCCATCGACCGTCTGCGGATCGGCTTCGGCGTGGCCGCGCGTCAAGTCGACAGTGACGGCGTCACCGGCGGCAGCGTCCGCTATCGCGTCGCGGAGGCGCAAGGCACCGTGCACGGCGTGCTGACGCGCACCGAGCACACCGCGCTCGCCATCGGCGCCGCCATCGCCGGTGGCATCGCTCACGGCGAGGGTCGGGCCGAGCCCGGCTTCTCGGGCGGGTCGACGACGCGTGGCATCGCCATCGCGCGTCTCTTGTTCGACATCGAGGCGCGCCCCACATTGACACAAACATTGGCCTTGCGACTTGGCGCCGGCCGCCCCATACGGGGTTTGTCGGCGCGAACCGAGGCGGGTAGGCCTCTCGGAGGACTTACAGAATGGGAGCTCTCCCTAAGCGCGGCTTGGCTCTGGTCCTTCTACTGACCGCCTGCGGGCGCAGTGAATTCGAAGCGCTGCGTGAAAATCCCGAGCCGGACCTCGTGCCATTCACGGCCTCGTCGATCTCGGCGGGCGTCTATCATACGCTAGTTGTCCGCGATAACGTCATCTACGGCAGCGGCAGCAACGCCTTCGGGCAGCTCGCCGGCGCTCCGGGCGGCTCCACCTTCACGCGCATCGACGACTCGCGCACATGGGCGGTGGTCAAGGCGGGCGACAGCCACAGCTGCGCGCTCGACACGACCGGCGTCGTCTTCTGCTGGGGCGACAACATCAAGGGTCAGCTCGGTGTCGGCGACTTCAATCCACGCGCCACGCCAACCGCGGTCGCGCTGCCCGGCGTGGTCCGCGAGCTCGACGCGCGCCACGAGACCTCATGCGCCATCCTCACCGACGATCAGCTCTACTGCTGGGGCTACAACGAAGAGAACGGCCTCGGGCTGCCGGTGCTCTTCGAGAACCAAGCGAGCCCCGTGAAGATCGACCCCGTCGCGGGGACGGGCTATCGCACCGTCGGAGTCGGTCAAGGACACCTTTGCGCTATCCCGACCACCGGCGAGCTGTATTGCTCGGGCCGCAACACCGAGCACCAAGTGTCGCGCTCCGACAACATCCAGCTCGGCGTCCTCACGCTGGTCGACAACGGCACCGACTGGTGGTCCGTCAACGCGACCATCGCGACGACCTGCGCCTTGCGCGGCGGCACCGCCGGGATCGCCGGCGAGCTGTGGTGCATGGGGGTGAACGACGCCGGTCAGCTCGGACAAGACGACTTCGCGACGTACAGCGCGCCGGTCCGCGTCGGCGGCACCCGCTCCTTTGCGAAGGTCGCGACCGGCGTCTTGCACACTTGCGCCATCGACGCCGCGGACGTCCTCACCTGCTGGGGGCGCAATCTCGAGGGGCAGCTTGGTATCGGCGAGCCAAGCGCCGACTCACCGGCCGTCAACGACATCGCCGGCGGCATGCGCCAGCTCAGCATCGGCCGCCTCGACACCGTCGTGCTGAACAGCCGGGGAGAGTTGCTGGGCGCTGGCAGCAACGAGTCCGGTCAGCTGGGCCTGGGCGACGGCATCAACAGGTCCACCTTCACGCCGGTGCTCGTCCCGTAAGCGCCGTCCCGGCCCCGACGCTCACCCGCCGAGGCTAACCACCGTTTTGCGGATAGGCGTGCATGATGACGTTCGTGACCGCGCCGTTCGCGAAAGCGCAACCGAGCTTCGTGAAGTCGCCGTCGCCCTGATAGGCGCCGACGTTCGGGGCATAGATGCACGTCTCGTTCGACTCGCACAGCCCATCGTCGTCGCCGATGGCGTCCATCACGACCTCGGTCGCGTGCAACAAGAAGCGGTTGTGGCAGACCTCGCCTGCCTCGCAGCTGCCGTCGTCATCGCCGACGCCATCACCCGCGAGCTCGACCGCGTTCATCCAAGCGTCGTACGGCAAGCGTTGGTTGTCGTCCGCCACGACGTCTCCATGGACCGAGGCAGGACACGCGCCCTGCGCGAACGCACCGTGGCGGTTACGCGCCACGTCGTCGTTCGCGGAGAGGCGCCAATCCCAGATGCGGCAGGTCGTGCCACTGCAGCGCCCGCGCTGATTCGCCGCCGGATAGGCAGCGCCGTCGCGGCCCCAAGCACGCCACACATTGTCGAAACGCCACCAGTCCAGCCCATCGAGCGCGCTGCCCGGCGCCGTGCCATTGGTGTCGTCGGTGCTCGCCGCGTCGCTCTCCACCTTGCCCACGAACATGGCCGCGCTCGACAAACCCTTCGCGAGCACCGCCGTCGACGCCTCGCCCGCATAGGTGCTGGAGCCAGCGAGTCCGTCGTTGGTGCAGGTGTTCGCGACCAGCCCGTCACCCGGGCGATCCGGGCTCACGTCGCACATCATGGACGTCGGCCCGACCCACAGATGTCCGTCGAAGCGGATAGCGGTGGCCCCCGGGTCATAGACGACGACTTGATACTGCGGAACGCCGATCGTCTGATTGTCGATCGCCATGATGTCCACGAGCTCGGCGCCCAGCACCGGAGAGCCGTCCTCCTGCGACACAGTGAAGCCCAAGCGGTTGTTCACCACCATGACGTTGGCGACGAGGGTGGCGTCGGCGCCGTTGACCAGCATGCCGTACTCCGAACCGAGGACGCTGGTCAGGTTGAGCGCCGTGCTGCGGCTCGACTCGCTTTGCAGGATGACGCCGGTTCCGCCGCTGGCGGTCAGCACACCGACGAGCGTGTTCTCGTACGCGGCGCGCGCGTTGAGACTGTAAACGCGCACTCCCCACATGCCGTTGTTCGTGACGTAGCCGTTCACGAGCTTGTTGCGCGGCCCCAACAAGCCGATGCCGGCGCTCGGATCCGTCGCGGCGTTGTCGTGCGCCTCGAAGTCGAGGATCCAGTTATCGTGCGCCATGGCGGACACCGCGATGCCATACCCCTGGGCGCCCGCGACGCGCACCTCGTGCAAGCGGTTGTACGACGTGCCATCGCCAGTGAGCTCGATGCCACCCTGCTCCAGCCCACCCACGTGGAGCGCTTGGACGCGCTGCACGAGGTTCCACGTCGAGCCGCCGGAGATCAAAACGCCTTGTTCGCTCGTGTTCGTGACCAAGGTGTCGGTCACGACGTTGCCGTGGCTCGCGCTCAGCGACACGCCGACCACGGCGGTGTCGAGGCTCGCTGCATGCAGCCGCGCGCCGAAGGAATTCACCAGGTCGACGTGGCTATCGAGCGTCGCCGAGCCACGCGCCGTGACCTCGAGCCACGAGAAGTCGTTGCCGCCGACACAAAAGAGGCTCGCGTGATCGGGGCTCGCGCGCTCGCCGTTCACGTCGCAGTTGTCTCCGCTGCCGCTCCAGGACAGCGTGGCTCCCGTGAGGCTGACGACCGCCACGCCATCCGCGTCGATGTGATAGCCAGCGCTCGCGCGGTCATGCGCGAGCACGTAGATCGCGCCGCTGCTGCTCAACGTCACCGCGGCGCTGGCGCTGTTGTCAGGGAGAGGCAGAACGTCGTTGGTCCAGCCCCACACGGCGGGCGCGCTCGAAGCGACGAGCACACCGCCGGGAGTGCTGACGCGCAGGCTGTTCAGCCGAAAGCCTGCCTCATCCACCAGGTCGCGCAGCCCCTTTCCGGGCGCGAGCCCAGCCGTGTACACGTCGAGCGCGCCGTTCTCCGCCTTGCAGCTCCACGACCAGACGCCAAGGCTATCCGCGATCACGTACTTCGAGCAGTCATCGAGGCCGGGCACGACCGCATGGCGCGCCTCGCCGCCGTGAATGCAGCGCCGCCCCAGCGCCGCGTTGGCCCGGCTGCACCCCACGTCGTCTTGATGGGCCCAGCCGGCGCCAGCGTCGTCGTTCTCGACGTAAGCGTTCCACGCGGCATGCAGCGGATAAACCGGCACGACCTCGAGCGTCGCCTCGACGTCTTCGGAGCGTGGCCACTGGAGCTCGGTGCGGCCGCAGCTCCAGACGAGCACGACGAGCGCGGTCACGGAAACTCTCGCTTGCCGATGCATCAGCGTCCTCCACCAGCTTGGCATCACTTCGCACACTTCCTCAGGGCTTCGGGCACTTGCTCGCCACGCGCGCTCGCGGGGAAGTCGCGCGCATGGCGCTTCCAGCAAGCACACGCCTCGCTGCCGCCACGTGCCTGGGTGACGAGGTTACAGAGCTCGAAGCCAAAGCGCTCGCGTTGCACGGCGGTGTAGGCGCGGTTGTTCCGGGCCTCGCGCAGGAGAGCGAGCGCCTCGTCGGTGCGGTTCTGAGTGCGCAGCTGTAGGAGCTGGCGCAGCACCTTGTTGGCGTCTGGTGGCGGCGCGGCCTTCGTGGTCCGCCGGCCATGCTGTGGGCTCGGCGCGTCCGGTGTCTCCAGCTCATCGGTGACGTCGGGCATCGGCTCCGCTTTCGCGGCCGGTCGTGGCCAGACCACGCTCTCGCCCGCGCGCACCGGCGACACTTGCCCGTCCGCCCAGCGCAGCTCGACGGTGCCCTCGGTCACGGCGACGGCGCCACCCTCGGCGCTCTGGCTCACCGTGAAGCGAGTGCCCGTCACCACCACGGCGCCGTCCGAGACGCGCACCACGAAGGGCTGCTCGCCGGGCTTGCGCTTGGTCACCGCGAAGGTCGCGCGGCCCCTCCGCAAGCGGAGGGCGCTTTGCTCGCGCAGCAGCACCGTGCCCGCCGCGAGCTCCGCCTCGGCGCCGTCGACCGCGAGCCGTGGCGTCAGCGCGCACGACGCCAACACCTCGACGCCGTCGGCCAACGCGGTCACGCAGGCGCGCTTGCCGGAGAGGACGACGAAACCACCCGGGGTTTGCGTTTCGCGGCTCATGAAGAAGACGACGGCGGCAACGGTGGCCAGCGCGGCGGCTGCCCCCGTGAGCACCCAGACCCGCCGCCGCGGGCGAGCCTCGGCGGCGCCGCGCAGAGCCCGCTCGAGCCAGGCGCTCTCGGCGGCGCTCAGCGTCTCGCCATCGAGACGCTCGCGCGCGGCGCGTGTGGCCTCGTTGAAGTCACGCATCGTCGAGATCCCAATCGTGCTGACGTAGCGTCTGCACCGCTTTAGCGCGCAGCTTCGAGACTTGGCCTTGGGAGATCCCAAGCAGCTCGGCGGTCTCGGTCTGCGTCTTGTTGTCCAGATGCATGAGGACCATCACGGCGCGCTGGTTCACCGGCAGACCCGCGATCGCCTGCTCGACCTCGGTCGCCGCGCGCTCGGCGCGAAACTGGGTCTCGGCCGACGGGCTCGTCGCGGCCGGCCGCGCTTGCAGGAGCGCGAGAAAGCGTCCCGCGACGCTACGTCGGCGCAGCTTCATGCAGCACACGTTGACGGCCACCCGATACAGCCATGCCATGGGCTCACCTCGAGCCCGAACCGTATCGGCCTTCACCAACAGGCGTAGAAACACGTCCTGCGTGCAGTCGAGGGCCCATGCCCGGTCCCCATTCGCAAAACGCATACACACGCGGAACACCTGCTCGTCATAGCGGCAGTAGACCTCGTGCACCCACGCCTTGGCGTCGATAGCGCCGCCTCCTTCGTCCATGGAGTCGATGCGCAGGTCCGCGGCGTTATTCCGCATCATGTCGTTAGAAGACCCACTTCAGCGCGAGATCGCAGCCGAAGCGGCCGGAAGCGAAGGCAACATCGTCGAAAACGCGATGGCGGATGGTCTTAAAGCGCACGTTGGGCAGGACGGCGAGCGTCAGCGGGAGGTGCGGAAAGGTAAGCTCGAGTGGCACACCCGCGCGGCCCGTCACCAGCGCTCCGGCCTTGGCCCCGGTGTACTTGTAGGTGTGCACCAGCAAGTCCGCGCCGGCTCCGGCGGCGAGCTCCCACGCGCCGAGCCGCGCCCGCCACTTCAGCTGGAGGCCCGCCGTGGGCTCGAAGATCCACAAGTCGAGCTTGTGCCAAACGCTCGTCCCCAGGCTCCCGGCGAGCACCAGGTGCTCGGTGAGGTCACGCGCCAGCTCGAAGCGTAACAGCGGCGCGAAGACCTCACCGCTCGGGATGCTGACCCCCAGGCCCGCCGCGAAATGCCAGGCGGTGCGCGGCGTGTAAGTGACGGTGGACGACGGCGCGACCTCGTCCGCAATCGCGGCCGGAGCGCGGGGCGCGGCGTACGCGGGCGGCGCGATCACCTCGGCCGGCAGCGGCTCCGGAATGACGGTGGCGCGCAGCTGCTCCTTGGCGACACGCGTGATCTCGATGGCGATGGTGCTGTCGCACTGGCGCCCCAAGGGTACTCGCCCGCGGTGGACGCAGTCACCGCTATCGCCGACACACGTCAAGGGCTTCGCCGCGACCGTAATGCCCGTGGGCTCGCCGCGCAGCTCGAGCGTCACCTGCTGAGAGCCCGAGTCCGCGACGACCGCGAACCCGGTGTCGATGATCGCCGCCAGCAACAGGTTCTCGAGACCACCCAACCCACAGCGGTCGATGAGCTCTTGCGGCACGCCGGCCCAATCGAGCGCGACGGTCTTGGGAGAGCTCTCCGCCGCGGCGGCCGAGGCGCCCCCGAGCGCACAAGCGGCCAGGGCGAGCACGGCAGTCATCCATCGCCACGAGGTTCGCATCGCCGCCTGGCCTATTACTGCAGGTCTCGGCGGGCTGTCACGCGAGGCGCGCGCACCCCTTGGAATACTTCCGCTCACCTACGCATCGACAGGGACAACGTGCGCCGCATGCACGCATCCCACAGGAGAACAGCATGCTACGGAATGTCAGACGCTGCATCACCCCACTGCTGGTCATGCTCGCCGGGTGCGGCGGCCAGGTGAGCGGCGACACGGGCGAGGCCGACGTCGAGGATGAAGGCGGCATCACGCCGCTCGATGCCGATCCCGACGGCTTGTACGCCCAAGGGTTGGATTTTGGTGAAGTGAGCGTCGGTCAAAGCGCCGAGCGCACCTTCGTCGTGAAGAACAACAACCGGCGTCGCAGCGAGACTATCTATCGCGTGCGCACCAATGCGCCGTTCGCGGTCACGGGGCTGTCGTCGCCGGTCACGCTGCGCCCGGGTCAAAGCCTCGAGCTGCCAGTGCGCTTCACGCCGGCGGAGGTCGGTGATTTCAGCGGCAGCTTGCGCGTCACGCTGCGCGACAACCGGCGCCAGAGCGTGGGATTGCATGGCGTCGCGACCAGCGGCCCAGCCGACCCTACCGACCCTACGGATCCAACGGATCCCACCGAGCCGACGGACCCCACGGATCCGACGGACCCAACCGAGCCGACCACGGATCCGGATGACGGCATCTTCACCCTCGGCGAGCGCCCCTTCGCGGCGTCATCGTCATGGAACACGCCCATCCGCGCTGGCGCGAGCTACACGCGGCTCAACTGGCCACGGGCGACGGGCTACAACTACTGGGTGAACTGGGACGGTTACTCACCCGCCGTCTACTTCAGCAAGCCGTCCGATCCGCTCGTCAGCGTGCGCGTGCCGTACAGCTGGGGCTACCCCGAGCAAACCATCCAGATCCACGTGCCGGCGGGTGTCACCGGCGCGGCCGGCACCGACGCCGAGCTGATCGTCATCGACGGCAACGTCGTGCACAACTTCTGGCAGTTCAAGCGCACCAGCACGACGGCCGCGACCTGCGAGGCTTACGGCAGAGCGGACGCGGTCAGCGACAGCGGTTGGGGCCGCAAGTCGCCCTTCCTGGGCGCCGGCATCGTCGCCGCGGGCGCGAGCCAGTTCGCGGGGCTCCTGGTGCAGGCCGAGACCGATCGCGGCGAGATCGAGCACGCGCTCCAGATCGCCTTGGAGTTCGCGCTGCAGAAGCCCAACCCCGTCGGCGAAGCGATCAGCTCGGACGGCGGCTCCTCGACGGGGATCTCGCAAGAGGGTGAGCGGCTCGCCATCCCACAGGGTACCGCGATGCCCGCCGGGCTCTCGCCGCTCGGCCAGAAGGTGTTCCGCAGCATGGTGAAGTACGGCGTCTTCAACATCGACGTCGGCGGCTGCACGCTATTGCGGGCACAGAACAACGCCTACGACGGCAACACCATCGACGCGCTCAGGACGGACATGAACAAGCTCATGCCGCTCCTGCAACGCGTGAACTAAGGGCGCTCCTTGCGGCTTCTGCGGAACTTCAGCCACACCGGAGTTCCGTGGAAGCCGTAGCGCTCGCGCAGCTGGTTCTGCAGGAAGCGCTCGTACGAGAAGTGAATGTCGTCCGGCTTCGACGCGGTGAAGATGAAGGTCGGCGGCCGTACCAACGGCTGTGACGCGAAGTAGAGGCGCGGGCGGCGGCTGTTCTGGACGGGCGGCGGGTTGCGCTCGACCACGTCGTTCATGAAGCGGTTGAGCTCGCCGGTGGTGACGCGGCGGTGGCGCTCGCGCTGGGCCTCGAGCACCGCGGCGAAGATGGTGTCGGTCTTCCAGCCCGTTTTGGCGGACACCTTCAAGATCGACGCGTAGGTCGAGAACTTCATCTCGTGGCGGACGGCGTCGTCGAAGTCCTTCTTCAAGGCCTCGTCCTTGGCGATGTCCCACTTGTTGGCGACGATGACCAAGCCCTTGCCGCGCTCGTGCGCCAGGGTGGCGATGCGGGCGTCCTGCTCGCTGGGCGGCAAGGTGCCGTCGAGGACCAGCAACGCCACGTCGGCGCTCTCGAGCGAGCGGACCGCCGCCGAGACCGACCACTTCTCGAGCTTGTCGTCGACCGAGCGCTTGCGGCGCATGCCGGCGGTGTCCACGAAGACGTACTGCTGCCCGTCGAAGTCGATGGAGACGTCGATGGCGTCGCGGGTGGTGCCGGGCACCTCGGTCGCGAGCAGGCGGTCTTCACCGAGCAAGCGATTCACCAGCGAGCTCTTGCCGGCGTTCGGACGGCCGATGACCGCGACGCGGATCGGGCCACCCTTCCACTCGATGCGCGACGGCTCGGGCGTCTCGTCTTCACCCTCCTCGGGCGTGACGGCGATGGGCGCTTGGTCGACCGCGTGCTCTTCTTCCTTGGGCGCGTCGATGAGCGCGAACACGGCCTCGAGGAGCGGCTCGGTGCCACGGTCATGCTCGGCGCTGACCGCGAAGATGGCATCGAGCCCGAGCTCGGCGAAGTCCGCGACGCGCGGGCGGTGGCTATCGACGTCGATCTTGTTGGCGATGGCGTACTTGAGCTTGCCCGCCTTGCGCACCATGTCGGCGACCTCGCGGTCCGCGGCGGTGAGGCCCACCTGCGCGTCGACCACGAGCAGCACGATGTCGGCCTCTTCGATGGTGGCGCGGGTCTGGCCGCGCACACCCATCATCACCGTGTCGGTCGTCTGGGCGTCGAGACCGCCGGTGTCGGCGATCCGCGCGATGCGTCCGTCGAAGCGGACTTCGCCGAAGAGGCGGTCGCGGGTGACGCCCGGCTGGTCGTCGACCAAGGCGATGCGCTTGCGCACCAAGCGGTTGAATAGCGTCGACTTGCCGACGTTCGGGCGGCCAACGAGGGCGATGAGCGGCACGTGCCGGCGGATGGAGATGTCTCCCTTGACGATGTCTCCCTTAAACCTGTCGCTCATAGGCCTGTATCGCTCATGCGGCGCTGCACGGCGCGCGCGTTGGAGGTCCAATCGGGGTCGACGTGGACGGTGAGGCGCAGGAAGACCTTGCAGCCCAGCATCTCTTCGATGGCCTTGCGGGCCGCGGTCGAGATCTCCTTGATCTGCGCGCCGCCCTTGCCGACGACGATGGCCTTCTGGGACTCGCGCTCCACGTAGATGCGGCCCTCGAGGCGGCACATGCCCTCCCCCTTGGCGTCGCGCTCGTCCTCGAACTGCTCGATGACCACGGCGGCGCTGTGCGGCACCTCCTCGCGGGTGCGCAGCAAGAGCTGCTCGCGCACCAGCTCGGCGGCGAGCACCCGCTCGGCCTGGTCGGTCACTTCGTCGGGCGGGAAGAGCTGAGGGCTCAAGGGTAAGAGCTTCACCAGCTCGTCGACGAGCACATCCAAGCCGTCGCCCGTTTTAGCGGAGATCGGGACGATCGGCACCCCGCCGTACTCCTCGGAGAGCGCGGCGATCCACGGCAGCAAGGCGCCCTTGAGCTTGATCTGATCGACCTTGTTGATGGCGACGACGATGCTGCCCTTCGACTTCTTGGCCTCGGTGAGCACCAGCTTGTCGGCGTCGGTGATCTGCGGCGTGTCACCACGCACCTCGACCATGACGAGCGCGATGTCCGAGTCCGCGGCGGCGTCACCCGCGACGCGCTGCATGGCGGTCTTGAGCGCGCCCTGACCGCCGCCCAACCCAGGCGTGTCGACCAGGATGATCTGCGCCTGAGGCAGCGTGAGGATGCCCTGGATGCGGGTGCGCGTGGTCTGCGGCTTGGGCGTGACGATGCTTACCTTCTGCCCGAGAAGACGGTTGGTGAGCGTCGACTTGCCGACGTTGGGGCGGCCGATGAGGGCGACGAAGCCGGCCCTGTAGTCTTTCTTCACACGCTTCAACGCGCAGCTCCCTTGAGCCTGGCCAGCGCCTCTTCGGCGCACGACTGCTCGGCGACCTTCTTACTCGAAGCGCGTCCACTACCATAACAAGCGCCGTCGATGAGCACGCGGCAGCTGTATTCGCGCGCATGGTCGGGGCCGCTCACCTGCACGATCTCGTAGACCGGCGCGGGCTTGCCGTGCTTGTGACACTCTTCCTGGAGCTGTGTCTTGAAGTCGATCGGGCCGACCGCCGCGTCGATGGCGTCGCTGAGGAGCTTGCTGAACGTGGTCGCGACGGCCTCGTAGCCGCCGTCGAGGTAGACCGCGGCGGCCAAGGCCTCGAACGCGTCGGCGAGCACGCGGGTGGTGACGCCGCCCGTCGACTTCTGACCGTGGCCCAAGCGCAGGTGCGACGGCAGATCCAAGCCCTTCGCCATGTCGGCGAGCGCTTCGCGGCGGACGACCTGAGCCCGGCGCCGCGTCAGCTCGCCTTCGGACTCCTCGCCGAGCCGAAAGAACAACAAGCGCCCCGCGAGCAAGTTGATGACCGCGTCACCCAGAAACTCGAGGCGCTCGTTGGGCGGACCTTCGTTGGGGTGCTCGTTCGCGTAAGTCGAGTGCGTGAGCGCCTGAGCGAGCAAGGCGCGGTCGCGGAAGGTGTAGCCGATCGCTGCTTCGAGCTTGTCGACGTTGGGGAACGTTAAGGTCACGGCGCTGCTTGAGCCCTATCGCCGTCACGCGCGGCGATGCGTGCTTGCGCGATGCTGCCGCCGCCCAGGACGACGTCGTCGGCGAAGATGACCGCGGCCTGACCAGGAGCGCCGCGCGGCTGCTTGTCGACGAACCACAAGCGCGCGGTCGTCGCATCGAGCTGCTCGACGCGGCAGGCCTTGGGGGTCTCGCGGTAGCGTTGCTGCACCAAAACGACCTGGTCGGCGCTCGGCGCGGGCTGCGTCCAGCGCAAGCCTTCGACGATGACGCTGTCGGTCTCGAGCTCGCTCTTACCGCCGACCCGGACGGTGCCCGTGGCCGCGTCGATGTCGGTCACGTAGAGCGGCTCGGGCGCGGCGATGCGCAGCCCACGACGCTGGCCGTAGGTGAAGTTGTGCACGCCGGTATGCTCACCCAGCGTGTTGCCATTGCCGTCGACGATGCGGCCCGCGGCGCCGCCACGCCCCGCGATGCTCTCGACGGTCGCGGCGTAACCACCTTCACCGACGAAGCAGATCTCTTGGCTCTCGCGCTTCTCGGCCACCTGCAGGCCGAGCCGCGTCGCGTGCGCGCGCACCTCGTCCTTGTGCATGCCGCCGATCGGGAACATGAGCTGGCCGAGCTGCTCGCGGTCGAGCCGATACAGAAAGTACGACTGATCCTTCTTGGGATCGACGCCGCGCTTCAACGCGCCGTTCTCGATGCGCGCATAGTGGCCGGTGGCGAGACACTCGGCGCCCAGGAGCTTGGCGCGCGCCAAGAGCGGCCGGAACTTCACCTTGTCGTTGCACTCGATGCACGGGTTCGGGGTGCGGCCGCGCGTGTACGCTTCAGCGAACGGGCCGATGACGATCTCACGAAAAAGCTCGGCGTAATTCAAAACGTAGAACGGGATGCCGAGATGATCTGCAACCTTCCGCGCGTCGCGCATGTCGTCGGGTGTGCAGCAGGCGCGGTTGTGCTTGGGCGCCTCGGCGTGCGTCTTCATCGCGAGGCCAATGACCTCGTGCCCGGCCTCGACCAAGAGACCCGCGACGGTCGACGAGTCGACTCCACCGCTCATGGCAACGACGATACGCATCTTGTGGGTCACACCCTCGAAAAGTCAGGCCGCTTCATGAAGAAGCGGTGCGCAGCTGGCAAGTGCGATCGTGGCCCGCGCCAGCTCTTCCGTGCTCGAGGTCCAGCCCGCCGAAGCACGCACACCCCGCGGCACCCGCGCCAGGATGACGCCCTTCGCGGCCGCCAGCTCGACGAGCTTGTCGGCCCGCGCCGGCTCGAGCGCCGCGCACGAGACACCTGGCCTGCGCGGCCCGCCCAAGACCTGCACATCGAGCGCCGCCCAGAGCATGTCGAGCGAGCGCGCATCACTGGGCCGCACCGTTGCTTTTTGCGTCGCCGCGGCAGCCGCCGCGAAGCCCGCGATGAGCGGCACAGCCTGCGAGCCGCTGCGCACGCCGCCTTCCTGCCCGCCACCTTCCCAGAGCGGTGTGATGGCCGCGCCCTTCAAGGTGATGAGCGCGCCAGCGCCGCGCGGACCGCCAATCGTTTCGGACGCGAGGGACAACGTCGTCGCGCCGCTCGCCAGAAAGTCGATGCTCATGGTCGCGGCGGCGCGTGTTGCATCGCAGTGCACGGGGATGGCGAAGCGCTCGGCGGTCGCCGCGACGTGCCCCGTGGCGTTCAATCGGCCGCTGCTCGCTTGATCGAGAGCGAGCACGATGAGCGCGACGTCGCTCGTGATGCGTGCATCCGCGAGCGGCTCGATGCTGAAGCCTTCACGCGCGAGCCGCGCCGTCGCGAGCATGACCTCGCTGGTCTCGTCGGGCCCCACGAGGATGCGCCGCCGTTCGTGCGCGGCGCGTTGCGCCCGCGCGACGCCGAGCACCGCGAGCTCGTTGGCTTCACTGCCACTCCCCGTAAAAACGACGCTCGCTTCACCAGCGCGCGCAAACTCACGCAACGCTCGTGCGGCTTCATCAATCACATGACGCGCGACGCGGCCGATGGCGTGGAGGCTCGATGGATTTCCAGCGTGGCCAGCCGCATCACGGATCGCCGCCGCGGCTTCGGGGCGAAGCTCGGTCGCGGACGCATGATCGAGGTAAATGCTCGTCGCCACGAAGGATCCGTAAGGGGCTGTGGTCGAGGCTGTCAACGCGCTGCGATAGCCGTGGTCCAAAGGCGACCTGTCATCCACAGTTATTCACAGGGTCTCCACACCCCGCGCGTCGCCTTTCTACAACGACCCACAACATGACACCTTTTCGTCGAGGTCTTTCATGAACCTTGGAAAACGCCGCAGTTGCCTGAAAAACCTAAGCTATCGAGATTTGTGACAGTTTGTTGGGATGATCAAGGAGCGCAAAAAGTCGCTCTGCTGTCACACAGCGATTTCGCGGATCTACGTGGGGATATTGGCTGTGGACAACGTTTTGGCGATGCCGATGAGCGTGTCTCGGTCGTTGTGTCCAGGGTTTTCGAGCACCACTTGGAGGAGTTTTTTCAACGTGGCGCCGATGGCTGGTCCCGTGAAGCCAAGCTCGGCCAACGCGGTCCCGTCGACGGCGAGATCGGCGATGCTGAGCGGTGGGCGCGCGGCGGCGAGCGCGCGCAGCACCTCGGAGAAGCTTGCGTAGGGAGCTTGGCGCAGGACGAGCGCGAGCTCCGCGGCGTCATGCGCGGCAGGCCAACCGTGCGCGGCGACCCAGCGCCTGAGCTCCGCGTCGCGCGGTGGCTGCTCGGGGAGGCCCATCAGCGCGGTGACTGCTTGCTCGACACGGCGGGCATCGTGCTTCGAGGCGCGCCAACGCGTGGCGACGGCGCCCGCGCTGGTGCCGTCGATGCCCGCGAGCACCGACCAGCCGGCAAAGCGCAGCCACGCATCACGCGGCAAGACGAGCAGCTGATCGACGTCGCTGACACCTTCTTCGAGCTCGGGCGCGATGGCGTGCAACATGCCGGAGCTCTCGAGCAACGCGAGCGGCGTCGCGAGCGCCACACCGTGGCCGAGGAGCTTCTCCATCTCGACGCGCTTGCGCTCCCACGCGACCTTCTCGAAGGTCGGGAGCGCCGTGGTCATCGCCCGCACGGTCTCCTCATCGACGTCGAAGCCAAGCACCGCGGCGAAGCGCGCGGCACGCAAAGGGCGCAGGCCGTCCTCGGCGAAGCGCTCGGCGGCGTTACCCACGCAGCGCACGTGGCCTGCTCTCAGATCGGCGAGACCGCCGAACGGATCGACGATGCGCTGCTGCACGACGTCGAAGGCCATGGCGTTGATGGTGAGGTCGCGGCGCGCGAGATCCGCCTCGAGCTCGGTGAGGAAGACGACGTGGCTCGGGCGGCGGCCATCGAGGTACGGTCCTTCACCGCGAAAGGTCGTGACCTCCACCGGTGCCTCCCCGGTGAGCACCATGATGGTGCCGTGCTGCTCACCGGTGCGCGCGACGCGGCGAAAGAAGCTCGCGACCTTGTCGGGCGGCGCGTCGGTCGCGACGTCCCAGTCGGGCGAGGTGCGGCCGAGAAACGCGTCACGCACGCCGCCACCCACGAGCACGGCGCGGGCCCCGTGCTTGGCGAGCGTCTCGATCACGGCGCGCACCGAGGCCGGCATGGAGGCCTCGAGGCGTTGCATCGCGACCTCCGGAGTCGCAACGTGCGTGAAGCGCGTCTCGCGCGTTTGACCGGACTTGGGGGCCATGTTACGCGCGACCACTATCATGCATCGCTTGCCAAGTGTGCTCTTCGCGCTCGCCATCGCGGGCGCTCTGTCGCTCGACGCGGACGTCGCCCATGCCCGCACCATGGAGCCCGGCAACTGGATCGTCGGCGCCGGCGTCGGCCCGTCGTTCAAGACCGGCTCCGAGCTCGGCATGTCGGGCGCCTACTTCATGATCAACGGCACCGGCGAGTACGTCTTCATGCCGGAGTTTTCGGCCATCGGCAGCGTCGCCTTGGGCCTCGCCGGCACCATTCCGATCCGCATCCGCGCGGGCGGCAAGTACCGCATCATCGGCTCGCAGCTGCCGCTCTCCCCCTTCGTGCAAGCCGAGCTCTCCGCCGGCCGCATGTTCGACGTGCTCGGCACCAACTTGAACAGCTACGGCATCCGCGCCGGCGGCGGCGCCGACTACTTCTTGAGCGCCAACGTCATGATCGGCGTCCTGGGCGCCATCGAGCTCGCCCGCACCACCGGCGATCGCCCCGCGAACTACAGCACCATCGACATCCTGCTGACCTGCGGGTTCGTGTTCTGACCGCGTCGCAGGGGCGACGCTTGCTTCAACGTTTCGTCCCGGCCTTGGCTACGTCGAGGGCTTGGTGCCGGCCTTGGAGTTCACGCGCTCGCGCAGCTCCTTGCCGACCTTGAAGAACGGCAGGCGCTTTTCGACGACTGGGATGGCGGCGCCGGTGCGGGGGTTGCGGCCGGTGCGGGCGCGCCGGTGCTTGCTGACGAAGCTGCCAAAGCCACGGATCTCGATGCGGTCTCCGCGTGCCAGCGCCGCCGTCATTTCGTCGAAGACCAAGTTGACGACGTCTTCCGCCCGCTTGCGCGGCAGATCGGTCTTCGTGACGATGAAGTCCACGAGCTCCGACTTGTTCATGCACACCCCAAAGCCGAGCCGCCGAAAGCGGACAACACTTCATTGTAGCAACAGATTTTCCCCTCCGTGAGGGAATAAATGGACGCTAAGAGCGTGCCATCCTCCGAGGTGCGTAAACGCGTATGTTAGGCGAAACTAAGGGTTTTCGAGGGCCATAGGTTCGTGCTCAGCAGCTTTGCGGTTTCGTGCTTGGCGATCGTGGTGATCGCCGCGGGAAGCGACCCACCGGCCGCGCCGGCGAAGCCTGCCCCGACGGTGGTGAGCGCCAAGACCGGCAAGGTAGTCCGCCAAGGCGGAGCGAAGAGCTCGGCCGGCGCGTCGGGCAAAGCGAAGCCCAAGCCCGCGCCCTCCGCCGCCCCCTCATCTTCTAAAGCGGACGTCCCCGGTTATCGCAGCGCCGCGGCGCGCCCGGGCAAGAGCGTCTACGGCGACGACGACTACGTGCTCCCGAAGGTCGTCCAGGACATCTACAAGGAGCGCGGCTACGAGCTACCTCGCTACGGCGCCGTGGACGCCCGCACCGCCCAAGACGTCGAGCTCGGCCGCGGCTTCGCCGGCAACATCCACGACAAGCTCCGCACCCTACAGGAGCACGAAGGCATCGAGCGCCGCGGCATCATCGACCCCAAGATCGAGCGCGCCGTCCAGCAGGTCCACGCCGCGGGCATCTACGCGCGTCTCCAGCCCTTGTACGGCCCCGAGCTCATCATGGAGCTCGACCGCGTCGGCCGCGAGATCATGCAGCAGTTCCCACCCGGCACGCCGGTCCGCGTGCTGCGCCAAGCGTACACCGAGCTCGTGGCGTTCGTGAGCGAGCGCACTGGCGTGTCCGTGGAGAAGATCTACCGCGTCATGGATCTCGAGTCGTACGGCGGCCAGTACTGGGCGGCCCACTCGGCGGGCGCCTGCGGCCTGGTGCAGGTGCGCCCCATCGCCTTGGCGGAGATGATCCGCCTGCGGCCCGGCGAGTTCCGCGGCGTCACCTTCTCCGCCATCCGCCAAAACCCCGCCCTCAACCTCTACACCGGCATGAGCTACGCCCAAGAAAAGAAACAAGACTGGAACCACTATAGCGGAGGCGCCCGCGGCTACTCCGACTACGTGTTGTACGGCGTGCCGAAGGGCTCCTAGGGCGGCATTCTTGCGCTCGCGT
>JBDHVB010000012.1:0-42259 GCA_039809465.1 Myxococcota bacterium | reverse complement strand
CCCGCACGGCCCGCTGCGGGTCGTCCTCGTGGCGCACGGGCAGCCCGAACACGGCCATGAGGGCGTCGCCGATGAACTTGTTCAAGAAGCCGTCGTGCTTGAAGACGATCTCGACCATCTCGTTGAAGTACTCGTTGAGCATGGCGACGACGTCGGGCGGCGTGAGCTGCTCGGAGAGCGCGGTGAAGCTGCGGATGTCGCTGAACAGGATGGTCGCTTCGCGTTGCTCGCCGGTGAGGGTGATGGCACCGGCCTCGAGCTGTTTGTAGACCTGCTTCGAGACGTAGCGGTTGAACGCGTCCTTGAGGCGCTCGCGCTCGGAGAGGCCTTGGACCATGAAGTTGTAGGTGTCGGCGAGGATGCCGATCTCGTCGGCGCGCTCGACATCGGCGCGGGTCGTGAGGTCGCCGTCGCGGAGCTGGCGCATCGAGCCCATGATGCGGGTGATGGGGTTGATGACCATCTGGTTGAGAGTGAGGCTCGAGTAGACGAGCAGCGCGATGAGGCTCGCCAAGAGGACGGCGAGGTTCACGATGAGGTCGCGGCGGCCCTCGGCTTCGACCTGCGCGAGCGAGGTGCCGACGATGAGGCGCCCCTGCTCACCGGTCTGCGGCACGGTGAACTTGAAGGACTTGGCGCGCATCATGCCGCCGAGGTTGCCTTCGAGCTTGGCGACGTTCTCGAGGACCTGGGTCTCGTCGGCGTAGGTGACGCCGCCGGGGAAGACGGTGAGCGCGGGCTTCGCGAAGCCGGTGATGACGTGCTTGTCGTTGTCGGTGACCAGGAGGTAGGCGAGCGTCTTGTCGTCGGCGCTCATGGTGGCGTTGGTCCGTCCGATATTGCGGACAATGGTCTTGAAGCGCTCGCTGGTGAGCGCGGTGTTCGCGAGCTCCGAGACCAAGGTGCTCGCGGCGATCGACATGATGGTGCTGCCGGCGGCCGCGGCGTCGCGACGGCGGGCCTCGAGGTGCGTGCGGATGTTCCAGATGTTGATGACCGAGAAGACGATGCCGATGATCAGCGTGAGGCCGATGCCGAGCTTCGCGGCGAGACTGATCCGGGGGCGGGGGAGGCGAGTCTCTGCTGGGGGCATTGGCGTGAAGGGTAGCAGTTTTTTCACGGCGCAGGGGCTCTCTCGACTGAGCTTCGGGTGTTGCCATCCCGCGTTCTGCTAGCGACCAGGTGTCGCTGAGGCGGCTGACGAGTCGCGTCCGCGCGTGCTATGGCGGCCGGCCGTGCAAGAGCCCATCGCCACCATGAGCGACACCATCGTCGCCGCCGCGACCGCGCCTGGGGAGGCGGCGGTGGCCATCGTTCGCCTGTCGGGTGCCAAGGCCCTGGAGATCGCTCAGGAGCTTGCGGCCGGGAAGCGACGGTCGCACGTGATGCATCGGGCGCTCGTGGTCGACGGGGATGGGGCGAAGCTCGATGACGCCCTGGTGTGCGAGATGCACGCGCCGCGCTCGTACACCGGCGAGCACGTGGTCGAGCTGCACTTGCATGGCTCGCGTTTCCTGGTCGAGCGGGTGATCGCGCGGGCCTGTGAGCTCGGGGCACGGATGGCCGAGCCCGGTGAGTTCACGCTGCGCGCCTTCATGAACGGGCGGATGGATCTGACCCAGGCCGAGGCGGTCGTGGACGTGCTGTCGGCGGCGAACACACGTCAGTTGACGCACGCGCAGGCGCAGCTCGAGGGGGTGCTGTCGAAGAAGGTCGGCGGCATGCTCGAGCGGCTCGAAGAGGTCCTGGCCGAGGGCCGGGCGAGCTTTGATTTCCCCGAGTACGACACGGGGGCGGCGCTCGCGGCCGAGCAGCTGGCGGTGGTTTCGGCGCTGGTCGAGGAGCTTGGGGCGCTCATCGAATCGGCGCGGCCCGAGTCGAAGAAGGCGCGCACGGTGGTGCTGTGCGGGGCGCCGAACGTCGGCAAGTCGAGCTTGTTGAACGCCTGGAGCGGCGTCGAGAGGGTGCTGGTCGACGATGCGCCCGGGACCACGCGTGATCCGATCGAAGTCGAGATGACCGAGGGGCTGCAGCGCTGGTCGGTCTGGGACACGGCCGGCTTCCGCGAGGAGGCGGCAGGGCTCGAGGCGCGTGGGATTGCGCTCGCCTTGGAGCGCGCCCGTGCGGCGGACCTCGCTGTCTGGGTGGTCGCGGCCGACGCGCCGGTGTGGCCGCCTCTTGGCCTCGAGGTGCGCGTGGTCGGCGGCAAGGCCGATCAGGCGAGTGTTTCACGTCGCACGGCGATCGAGGCCGAGGCTTTGGCGCGAGGGCTCGTGTTCCTTGGCTGGGTCTCCCCGGTTTCCGGAGAAGGTGTCGCCGCGTTGCGGTCGCGCCTGTCGCGGGGCGTCGATAGCGATGGGCGCGCAGGCGACATCGTGGTGGTGCGGGAGCGGCAGGCTGCCGAGCTGCGGGCCGCCTGCGAGGCCCTGGCGCGGGCGGTGGCGGAGAGCGCGCGTGGTGCGACGCTGGACGTCGTGGTGGCGGCTCTTGAAGAAGGTGCTTTCGCCCTGGGCCGCGTGCTTGGACGCAACGTCGATGGCGCGGTGCTCGATCGTGTCTTTGCGGATTTCTGCATCGGGAAGTAGCGGATGAGCTTCGATGTGATCGTGGTTGGCGCGGGGCATGCGGGTTGTGAGGCAGCTCTCGCGGCGGCGCGCTTGGGAGCGCGGGTGGGCCTCGTCACCTTGCGGGCGGATCGCATCGCCCAGATGAGCTGCAACCCGGCGATTGGCGGCGTGGCCAAGGGGCACGTCGTACGCGAGATCGACGCGCTGGGTGGTGCCATGGCGCGGGTCGCCGACGCCACGGGGATTCAATTTCGCCGGTTGAACACCTCGCGTGGACCGGCGGTGCGCTCGACGCGGGCGCAATCGGACGCGGCGGCTTATCGGTCCGCGATGACGGACGTGATCGCGGCCGCGGCGGGCGTGTCGGTGCTCGAGGACGAGGTCGTCGATTTGACCTTCGCCGATGGGGCGATGACCGGCGTGGTCATGGCGCGTGGCGGGGCTGTCGCGTGCCGCGCGGTGATCATCACGACTGGGACGTTCTTGAATGGTCTGTGCCATGTCGGGAGCGAGCAGTTCACTGGCGGCCGCGTGGGCGATGTCGCCGCGTTGCGCTTGTCGTCGGCGCTCACCCGTTTGGGGGTCGTGCTCGGGCGCTTCAAGACCGGGACGACGCCGCGCTTGGCTGCCGACTCGATCGCCTGGGATCGGCTCGAGCCGCAGTACGGTGACGACCCGCAGCCCCGCTTTTCGTTCGATGACGTGCCCTCCCGTTTGGCGCAGATCGCCTGTCACATCACCTCGACCAATGAGCAGACACACGAGGTCATTCGCTCGGGGCTAGACCGCTCGCCGCTGTACTGCGGGGTGATCGTCGGCCGTGGCCCGCGCTATTGCCCGTCGCTCGAGGACAAGGTTGTCCGCTTTAGCGACAAGGAGCGGCATCAGATCTTCCTGGAGCCCGAGGGCTTGTCGTCGGATCGGGTTTACCCGAACGGCCTGTCGACCTCGTTGCCGCGTGACGTCCAGGACGCCTTCTTGCGGACCATTCCTGGCCTCGAGGACGCGCGGGTCCTGCAGTACGGGTACGCGGTCGAGTACGACTATGCGCAGCCCACCCAGCTCGATGCCCGGCTCATGGTGAAGTGCGCGCCGGGCCTGTTCTTGGCCGGGCAGATCAACGGCACCAGCGGGTACGAGGAGGCGGCGGCCCAGGGGCTCATGGCGGGGTTGAACGCCGTGCGCTGGCTAGGCGGGTTGGCGCCGGCCGTCTTGGGGCGGGATCAGGCGTACATCGGCGTGCTGATCGACGACCTGGTCACCAAGGGGGTCGATGAGCCTTATCGCTTGTTCACCTCGCGGTCGGAGCATCGGTTGACGCTGCGTGAGACGAACGCCGAGGAGCGCTTGTGGAAGGTCGCCGACGCTTGGGGGCTGTTGTCGTCAGCGCGGCGTGCTTCGGCGGCGGCGCGTGATGAGGAGCGGGTTGCTTTGCGTACGGGGCTGGGAGCGCGCGCCGTCGATGGTGAGCTTGCCGCGGCGTTGTGCGCGGCCGTGCCGGGGCTCTCCGGCGTGCACGGCATGCGATTGGTTGACGTGGTGCGCCGTCCCGAGGTCGATGCCGAGCTGGCTCTTCGTTGCGCCGGCTTGTCCGCTACAGCGGCCACCGTGCAGCTCGTCGACGAGGACATCAAGTACGCCGGCTACATCGCGCGTGAGGCCAAGCAGATCGAGCGCATGCGTGAGCTCGAGTCGTTCCAGCTGTCACCGTCGATGAAGTACCTCGATGCGCCGGGTCTGTCGCGCGAGGTCCAGGAGAAGCTCGCCGCGGTGCAGCCATTGTCGCTGGGCCAAGCGAGCCGTATCCCAGGGATGACCCCCGCCGCGCTGGCGTTGCTGCGCGTGCATGCGCGTCGGGCCGAGCTCCGCTAAGCTTTCGTTCGTCGGCTATTCTGTCGTTCGGTGCGGTGGTTTGGGCCTTGTCGAGGTTGCTTGCCGATGAGCTTGGGTGAGTCATTGCCTGCGCGTTCAGTGAGCCCGGGGCCATGGCTCTCGGTGACTTTGCTGGCGTTCGCCATCGCCACCGGCGTGATGGTCGCCGGGTCGGTCGACGCTGGCTGGGGCGCGCTCGGCATGGCATTCTTCGTGAGCCCGATTGCACACGCCGCGATCGCGGTCGTGTCCGCCGTGGCCTGCTGGGGGCGCGAGGGTCGGTTTTCGAGCCGCGTGCTGCTGCCCTTCGGCATCGCCGTGGTGTGCATCGCGATCGTCTTTTTCGCGGCGGCGCGCTTGGGGGGCGGTGGCTGCTAGACGTCGTGGTGGATGCGTGTCGGTCGGTAGCGCTCGAGGATGTGCGGGCGTGCCGCGAGGGTCGGCGTGAGCCACTCGAAGCGCGTGCGGTGCATGATGTGGCCGATGAAGTCCTGGAGCCGGCCATTGGGGACGTCGCGCTGGCGCAGACGGTAGCTCGCCCCTTTCGCGTTCACGTCGTAGTGATGGCCGCTCATCGTCTCGAAGTGAGTGATCGAGTTGAGCTCGCGCCAGTCGATGTACTCGGCGGTGCCGTTCTTGTCGATGACGAGTCCGTTTTCGCAGACAGCAGCAAGTCGCGGCTTGCGGCCCGCCAGGAGGCGTGACGTGATGAGCGCCAGCAAGTAGATGCCGGTCGCCGCCGCGGCGATTTGCCAGGCGCTGCGGATGAAGACGACGTCGAGCGCGATGACGGGTAAGAGGGTCACGAGCCACGGCACGGAGATGAGCTCTCGCGGTCTGAGACCGTAGACCTCCGAACCTGCTGCTGTGGGTCGGCGCAAGGGCATCCTTAAGATCGATACCCGGCTCACCGCCCAATTGGCGGGATCAGATTCAAGATTGTTTGGACGCGCTGTCAGAGCGATTGGAGCTCACCAAGCTGATGGCATCGAGGGTCACGGCGGCCCCCCACGAGAAGGGACGCTCGGACTGGTAAAGCCACCGCTCCCACGGCTTCATGGTGCGCTTCGGCTCGTAGATTTCGGCCACGGTCTGGTCGCGCGCGATGAGGCTCTCGAGGCCATCGAGGATGCGCTCGGCTTCTGGCTGGTCGCCCATCCGCGAGGCGACCTTGGCGCTCATGGCGGTGATCCAGGACCAAGCCAAACGATCATGGTAGTGGCCGAGCCCGACCAGCCGCACGGTCCAGTTACGGCTCGCCCAGGGGTAGTCCGGCATGGTGACGACGCCAGGCATCCCGTTGGCCGCGGACCAGAGCGGATGGACCTTCATGGCGGCGTAGAGTCGCTGCGCGTCGGTGCCCTTGGAGAAGCCCAGATCGATGGCGAGGAGGTTGCCATCCATGGAGATCTGGGGCCCCTTCTCGAGCGATTTGTAGAGGCCCGTGGTGGAGTCGAAGAAGGCCTCGTGGACGGCGGCGCGGGTGTCGCTGGCGCGCTGCTCGGTGATGCCAAAGAGCCCCCGCCGGGCGAGCTCGGAGAGCGTCACGGACCAGAGGACGTTGGTGTAGAACGTCTTGCCCTCGCGCTTCACGCTGTCCTGCCAATCGGAGAATCCGGGCTGGACGACGAGCTGCCCGTCGCGTCGGTTCTCGTAGAACGCGAGCGCCCTTTGGAGGGCGTCCGTGTTGTCGGTGAGGAAGGCGTGGTCGCCCGTTGCGTCGACGTACGCGAGAGTCGCGAGGATGGTCAGCAGGTTGCCGTCGATGCAGGCGTGACCGTTCTGCTCTTTGTACTCGGGCCGCAGCTCCTTGGTGGGCGCGCTTTGCTGGTGCTCGATGCCAAAGGCGTACGCGAGGGTTGCCCGGACGACGCGGATCTTGGGGTTGATCGAGTCGATGGCGCGAGGCACCAGCCCATCGTCCGGGTGCATCGACTTGAGCAGCAAACCGAGGTGATCCCGCACGACATCCGCGCGCCCGATAGCCAAGAGCCCCGGCACCGACCAGCAAAAGTCCCGCGTCCAAAACGACCGAAACTGATGCTGCCCCGCACTCAAATACTTGCCGGTGCTGTGCTCGACGATGTTGCCAGTCAGCCCCGCGGCGGCTCTCTCGGCGAGGCTTCGCGGCACCCCTTGCTTGACGATCGCCCCAACCGCCACAGGGCCAAGAGGCACCTCGAGCAGCGGCCGCCCACTGGCGTTGCCCGGCCGTCCCGCCAGAGCAACCGGCGGAGGCGCTGCTACAGATTTGGTGCCGACAGTGAGCAAGCCGCTCGGTTATCGGCGCCAGCCCCGGCGAATTGCGGCCATTCTTGCCGCCCCGAAGCTACCTCGTGGATCGCCCAGGAACCTTCGTCACTCGACGAGTCCGTCTCACGGATCGCCCAGGAATGTTCGTCACTAGACGAGCCGCCCTCGCGGTCTCGCTCAGGAGTTTTCATTGCTCGGAACCGCGGCTCGTCCAGAAACCTTCGTCACTTCGACGGGCCGCCTTGCGGATCGCCCAGGAACCTTCGTTGCTCAGGACCTTCGTTGCTCGACGCGTCGGGTTTGCTCAGGGGGCGTCGTCGCTCGCTCGCTCGGAACGCCCGGTGTCTTCGGCGCGGACTATTAGGAGACTCGGAGTTCCCGAGGACGCGCTGAAAAGTTTGCTGGTTTCGGAGATGGTTTCACGTGAAACACTCTGCGGCCGCGGGCTGGGGGATCTCTGAGTTGAAAACGTTCGTAAGTCGGTGAGGAACACCCTACACGGGGAGCGCACCAGGCGGGATTGGGGAGCCATCCTCGCGAGGTGCTTATGAGCCGTTGACTACTTCTGGGGACGGTTTCACGTGAAACATTCTGCAGCCGTGGGCTGAGGGATCTTCGAGTTGGAAACGTTCGTAAGTCGGGGGGAGGAACGTCCGACACGTGAGCGCAGCAGGCGGCGGATTGGGAGCCATCCTGGCGAGGTGCTCGTGAAGCGTTGACTGCTTCCGAAGAAGGTTTCACGCGAAACATTCTGCGGCCGTGGGCTGAGGGATCCTCGAGTTGGAAACGTTCGTACGTCTGCGAGGAACGCCCTGCACGGGAGCGCACCAGGCGGCAGATTGGGAGCCATCCCGGCGAGGTGCTTGTGAGCCGCTGACTGCTTCTGAGGACAGTTTCACGTGAACATCTTGCAGCTGTGGCCGGGGAATCTTCGGGTAGGCAACGTTCGTAAGTCGATGAAGAACACTCGACGCGAGGAGCGCGCGAGGCGGCCGACTGGGAGCATCTTGGCGAGGTGTTTACGAGCCGTTGACTGCTTCCGGGGGCGGTTTCACGTGAAACATCTTTGCAGCTGTAGCTGGGGAGTCTTCGAGTAGACAACGCTCGTCAGTAGATGAGGAACACTCGACGCGGGTAGCGCGCGAGGCGGCCGACTGGGAGCATCTTAGTGAGGTGTTTACGAGCCGTTGGACTGCTTCCGGGGGCGGTTTCACATGAAACATTTTGCAGCTAGGGGCTGGGGCGTTTAGAGATGCGTTTCACGTGAAACACTCGTTTGCCACTGCGTTGCGCGAAGCCACTGCGTCGAAGTTTTCGGATGCGCAGTACCAGTTGTTTGAGGAGCATTGGCGGCTGGTGCTTGCGTGGAATCAGCGGGTCAATCTCACGTCGATCACGGATGACCTCGATGCTGCGTGGCTGCACTACGCGGACTCGCTCGCGGCCCTTCCTCATCTCGTCCCCGGGACTGTCGTCGACCTTGGGTCCGGCGCGGGCTATCCCGGTGTGCCGTTGGCGATTGGGGCGCCTGAGCGTTCGGTGCTCTTGGTTGAGCCCCGACAGAAGCGTACCACCTTTCTCGACGTGTCGGCGACGCGACTCGATCTGAAGAACGTGCGCACACGCGTTGGCCGTTCCGAGGACGCACCGCCTGAGCTCTTTGCGAACGTCGTGACGCGCGCGACTTTCTCCGACGAAGGCGATCTCAAACACTGCCTCCGTTGGGTGCAACCCGGTGGTCGACTCATTGCTCTCCGCGCTGATAACGTCGCCTCGTCGGCGACTCAGATCATCCCCTACCAGCTCCGCGGTGAGACTCACGCGCTGCACATCTGGAACGCCGACGCCGAGTCAGAATGAAGCGACCGGCTCGCGTCGCGATGTCGTAGGTTGCGCGTCCGTAGAGCACTTTGCGCTCGCGTTGATCGCGACGGCTTCCTAGCGACCAGCCTTACGGCCTGCATGGCGGGGCCGGTGGAAAGACTTCCCACGACGATTCTCTCGAGCTGTGCATTTTCATGGAGCGTTTGCTCTCCGCGTTGAGCAAACGCCAACTGCTCTAGGTCAGACCAAGCACGATCGTCCGCGATCATTTTTGATCGTAAATGATCCCGCCCCCTTAGCCCTTCACAGACGATCGCCGACCCACTATTGCTGCCGCAGATCGTCAGAGCGCCAAGTTAGTGTTCACGTCGAGGTGACATCCATGGCTCGAATCATCGCAATCGCGAACCAAAAAGGCGGCGTCGGTAAGACCACCACCGCAGTGAACCTTGCCGCGTCGGTTGCTGCCGCCGAGCGCCGCATCTTGCTCGTCGACATGGATCCGCAGGCCAACGCGAGCAGTGGTCTCGGCATCGGGCCGCAGCCGATGGACGACAGCGTGTACGCCGCTTTAGCGGGCACGCGGCCCATCCGCCAACTCATCCGCTCCACCGAGTTGCCGACGCTTCACCTCGTCGCCTCGGGGCCGGATCTCTACGGCGCCGACGTCGAGCTCATCCAACAGAGCGATCGCTACATGCGTCTCAAAGAGGCGCTCGCCCCAGTCATCGACAACTACGACATCATCCTCATCGACTGCCCGCCGTCGCTCGGCGTGCTCACGCTCAACGCGTTGTGCGCGGCCGACTCGGTGCTCATCCCACTGCAGACCGAGTATTACGCGCTCGAAGGTTTGAGCCAACTCATGCGCACGCTCGAGATGGTGCGCGCTGGTCCGAATCCGAGTCTCGGTATCGAAGGCGTGCTCCTCACCATGTTCGATGCGCGTAACAACCTCGCGCGTCAGGTCGCCGACGACGTGCGCAGCAACTTCTCGGGGCCGGTCTTCAAGGCCGTCATTCCGCGCAATGTTCGTCTCTCCGAGGCGCCCAGCTTCGGCAAGCCGATCTTGCTCTACGACGTCGGCTCGCGTGGTTGCCAAAGCTACCTCGAGCTCGCGCGTGAGATGCTCGAGCAGTCCGCTCTAGCGAACACCGCGGCCTGAGCAAGATAACGATCAATCGAAACCAGAAAGCCGGCGGCAGAGCGCCTCGGTGAATGACAGCAGGACGATAGTGCGATGGCTGATGTGAACGTTGGGGGAAACATGGATCAGAACAAAGACCCGGGTGCGAAGCGCCCCGCGCTCGGCCGCGGTCTCGCCGCACTGATCCCAGGCGCGGCTCCCACGGCTCCGGCGCCGGCTGGCCTGCGCGCCCTGCCTATCGAGAAGGTTCACCCGAACCGCGGTCAGCCCCGTAAGCACTTCGAGCCTCAAGCGCTCGCCGAGCTCGTCGAGTCGGTGAAGGCGCGTGGCGTGCTTCAGCCGATCATCGTCCGCCGTCTCGGTGACAGCTACGAGCTCGTCGCGGGTGAGCGTCGCTGGCGCGCGGCGCAGCAGGCTGGGCTCCACGAGATCCCGGCGGTCGTGAAGGACCTCGCTGACACCGATGTGCTCCAGGTCGCCATCATCGAGAACGTGCAGCGCGCCGACCTCGATCCGCTCGAGGAGGCCGAGGCCTATCAGCGGCTCATCCGCGAGCATCAGCTCACCCAGGAAGATGTCGCTAAAGCGGTCGGCAAGAATCGCACGACCATCACCAACGCCCTGCGACTTTTGAACCTCCCCGAGCCGGTGCTGCACATGCTCGCCGATGGCCGCCTCACCGCCGGTCACGCGCGCGCCATCATGCAGATGCCCGACAACAAGGCGATGCAGAAGCTGGCCGACGAGATCGTCGCGCGCAAGCTCTCGGTGCGTGACGCCGAGCAGCGCGCTCGTCTCGCCAAGAAGCCGGCCACCAACGCCAAGGGTGAGCCTGCCGCCTCGCCGGCCGAGGTCGCCGTGCAAGAGCGTCTGCAGCGCAAGCTCGCCACCAAGGTTCGCTTGCATCACCGCAAGGGTAAGGGCCGCATCGAGATCTTCTTCCACTCGCTGGATGAGCTCGATCGTCTCCTCGATACGCTCGCCCCGTGAGCCGGCAAGCGCCGGAGCGCCGACGCCACTCGTCCGCTAAAAAGGACAAGAAGAGCTCGGCTGAAGCCAAAGGGCATGGGCGCGAGCACGAGTCGAGTCGCAGCAAGCGTCGCGCGCGCGGCTCTGACGTCGTTCTGGACCGCCGAGAGCAGTTTCCGGTTGCGCTACACGCAGAGCAAACGCTCCACGAAGACAAGCACGGCTCGAGGGAATCACCGAGGGAGACCTTCCACCCGCCCTCACACAGGCCTGAAGACCAGACCGGTGGAAGGCCGTCGCAATCGATGCGCGCGCAGAGCACTCTAAGCTCGGCGGCGCCGGTTCGTCGCTCGCGCGCCAACGAAGAGGCCGAAGCCGCCGCACGGCTGAGCAGCGGTCCGCGTCGCAGCATTGCGATGATCGCGGCTTGTCCGTTCCCGTCGCACCAAGGCACGCAGGTGTTCATCCGTCACCTGGCGAATGCTCTAGCGGTCGCGGGTCATGCCGTGCACCTCATCACCTATGGCGAGTCCGAGCCGCTCGCGACCACCGGCCTCGACCCCCGCGTTGCTTGGTATCGCGCGCCGACCCCCCCGGTGGGTCTACGCAGCGGCCCGAGCATCGCCCGGCTCAGCGCCGACGCGACGCTCCTCGCCATGACCGTGAAGCTGCTCGTCGAGCGCGACGTCGACATCCTCCACGCTCACAACGTCGAGGGCCTCGCCATCGGTAGCGTTGCCTCACAGCTCACCGGCGTGCCCCTGGTCTATCACGCGCACACGCGCCTCGACGAAGAGCTCCCCCTCTATGCGCGCAGCGCTCTCGGCCGCACCGCCGCGAAGCTCCTCGGCCGCACCTTCGAGCAGCTCATGCCGCGCTCGGCCGACGCGGTCATCTGCTTCGACGGCGAGCAAGCCGCCCGCTTCAAGCACTCCGGCGTCTCCTCCGCGCGACTTCACGTGATCCCGCTCGGCCTCGCCATGGACGAGCTGAGCACCCCCACGCGCCCCCACGCCGCCGCGCGTCGTGTCATCTACGCCGGCAACCCGGACGCCTATCAAAACATCGAGCTTCTCCGCGCCGCCTTCGCGCAGCTCCGCAGGCACGACCCGAGTGCCACCCTACGGCTCATCAGTAATCATCCACGTGAAACATTTGGCGCTCTCGCAACCGCTCCCGGCGTCGAGCACCGCGGCTTCGACAGCCCCGAGGAGCTCTCGGCTGCCATGCGTGGAGGGACCGTCGGTCTCGTGACCCGCACCGTCGCGGTGGGTGCCCCGGTCAAAGCACTCAGCTATCTGTCCGCAGGTCTCCGCGTCGTTGCGTGCGTGAGCGGCACGCGAGGGCTCCTCGGCGGCTTTCCAGAAGTGTGCATCCTGACCGACGCCGCACCCGAGGCCCTCGCGGAAGCCTTGGCTCAGGCACTCGACTCCCCGCCGCCCGATGTGAGCGCGCTCCAGGCGGCGCGGCGCGCCTTCGACCTCACTGACCAGATCGCGAGCTACGAGGCCGTCTATTCCGCGGTGACCTCACTGCCCACCAGTTGACGTAATTCGAAGAGGTCGCAATGGGAGGCGTGCCCCGCGGAACGCGTCAGTCCGCTAAAGCGACGCCAACAACGCATCCCGCATCGCCTCGCGCGGCGCGCTCACCCCAAGCCAAAGCTCGAGCGCGCGTGCCCCCTGCGCGAGTAACATCTCCCAGCCTTCGACGACGCCACACCCCGCCGCTTTAGCGGACGACAAGAAGGGCGTCTCACGCGGTGTGTACAGCATCTCGAAAGCCACCAACGAGGCATCCTCCCACCCAAGCGCCAGCGACTCGCCCTGCCGCCCCAGCGGCGTCGCTTGCACCAACACCCGCACGTTCCGCAGCGCTCCCGGCGCCGCGAGCTTCGCCAGCGGCATCGCCTCACCGTGCTCCACGTCATTCAGAATCGCGAGCACCGCCGCCGCCTTCGCCACGTCCCGCGCCGCCACCGACACGCGCGCGCCCATGCCAGCCAGCGCCAAGGCCGCGGCCCGCGCAGCTCCACCGGCGCCAATGATGACGGCCTCCCCCACGCGCCGCTCGAGCCGTACGTTCCGCTCGAGCAACGGATCACGCACCCCATCGACATCGGTCAGCGTCCCACAAAGCCGCTCGCCGCTCGCCCAGATGGTGTTCACCGCCCCTGCCCGCGCCGCCGCGTCATCGCAAAGACAGTGCCTCGCCACTTCGGTCTTCAGCGGCGTGGTCACGTTCACGCCCTTCCATACCCCGCGCTGCAGCTCGTACAAGAGCGCGGGCACGGCATCGAGCTCGGTCACGCGCAGCTCGTACGACGCATCGACGCCCAGCGCCGCGAACGCCGCCTGCTGCATCACCGGCGAGCGCGAGTGCGCGATAGGCGAGCCGGCGAGGGCGAAGCGCATGCTCATGACGCGGGCGGCTGCAGACCGTGGATTCGCCGGGCCGCGGCGATGTCGAGCTTCACCTGATCGACCAACGCGTCGACTCCGCTAAAGCGTTGCTCATCGCGCAGCCGGTCGATGAAGTCGATGTCCAGCCCCTGCCCGTACAGAGGCCGCGCCGGGAAATCGAGGATGTGCGCCTCGACGCGCAGCCGGCCGACGTTGAAGGTCGGCGAGTAACCGACGTTCACCACGGCGGGGGCGTTCTCCACCGGACCATGCACGCGCGCCGCGTACACTCCCGGCATGGGCATGAGCTCGTTGTGCGGCTCGAGGTTGGCGGTCGGAAAGCCGAGCTGCGAAGCGCGTTGATTTCCGCGCAAGACGACACCGGAGAGCGAGAACGGCCGGCCCAACAGATCGGTCGCGCCACGCACCGCGCCCGCCGCGATGAGCTTACGAATACGCGTCGAGCTCACCGGGTTGCCCGCGTGCTGCAATAGCGGAACCGGGTGAACCTCGAAGCCCAGCCGCGCCCCCATGCTCTGCAGGAAGGGCACGTCGCCGAGCCGGTCCTTGCCGAACGCGAAGTCCGCGCCGACCACGATGTGCTTCGCCTGGAGCTTGGCGAGCAGCACGTGCAGCACGAAGGTCTCGGCCGGCATGTCGGCGAGCTCGCGGGTGAACGGCTCGACGAGCACGGCGTCGAAGCCCATGCCGCCCAAGCGCTCGACGCGGGTCTCGATGGGCTCGATGAGCTGCGGCGCGTTCTTGGGCGCGAGCAAGTGCGCGGGATGCGGGTGGAAGGTGTAGGCGAGCGACTGTACGCCATCGCGTTGCGACATCTCGAGCACACGGCTCAAGAGCTGCCGGTGTCCGCGATGGACGCCATCGAAGATGCCGATGCCGACGGCGTAGGGACCGCTCCCCGCCGGGACATTCTTGCTGCCTCCGAAGACCTGCATCAGTAACGCCTTACCACGAGGCATCCATCCGCCGCGACTCCGGGGAGCCGCGGCGAGCCACGACTACATGTGGATCGCGCGCCCCTCGGCCGCCGCGTGCGCCGCCTCCATGACGGCTTCCGTCAACGTCGGGTGCGGGTGGACGGTGAACGCCAGCTCCTCGGCGGTCGCTTCGAGCTGCAGGGCGACGATGGCCTCACCGATGAGGTCGGTCGCGTGCGGGCCAATGATGTGGATGCCCAGCACCTCGCCGTACTTCTTCTCGGAGACCACCTTCACGAAGCCTTCGGTCTGATTGATGATGCGCGCCTTGCCGATGGCCGAGAACGGGAACTTGCCGGTCTTGACGTCGTAGCCCTTCTCCTTGGCGGCCTTCTCGGTGAGCCCCACCGAAGCGACCTCGGGATCGCAGTAGGTGCACGACGGTACGCGCAGCACGTTCAACGGAATGACGTGCTTGCCGGCGATGTGATCGGCGGCCTTGATGCCTTGCGCGCTCGCCACGTGCGCGAGCCACGGCGTGCGCAGGATGTCGCCGATCGCGTAGATCGACGGCACCGCGGTCTGCAGGTGCTCGTTCACCTCCACGTACCCGCCCTTGTCCATCTTCACGCCCACCTTCTCGAGGCCAACGTTCTGGGTGACGGGCGCGCGGCCGACCGCGACCAGCAGCATCTCGACCTCGAGGTTCTGCGACTTGCCGTCCTTGCCCGTCAAAACACAGGCGACGCCGTTCTTCGTGACCTCTGCCTTCTCGAGCTTGGTGCCGGTCATGATGTTGATGCCGCGCTTGCGCAGGGCCTTGCCGAGCTCGGCGCTGACCTCTTCGTCTTCGATGGGCAGCACGCGGTCCATCATCTCGACCAAGGTCACGTCGGCGCCGAAGCGCTTGTAGACCGACGCGAACTCGGTCCCGACCGCGCCGGCGCCGAGCACGAGCAGCGACTTCGGCACCTTCTTGAGCTCGAGGATCTCGTCCGAGGTGACGACCTTCACGCCGTCGGTCTTCAGGAACGGCAAGTGACGCACGACGCTGCCGGTGGCGAGGATGATCGCTTTGGCGGACAGCTCGGTGGTCCCCTTGTCGCTCTTCACCGAGACGCTGTTCGGGCCCGTGATGGTGCCCCAGCCGGTGTGGACGTCGATCTTGTTCGACTTCATCAGGTAGGTGACGCCGGCCGAGTTCTTCTCGACGACCTTCGAGCGCTCCTTCTGGACGTTGTCGAAGTTCAGCGTGGCCTCGCCTTCGAGGACGCCCGCCTTCAACGCCTTCTGGAACTCCTCCCAGACATCTGCGGAGTGCAGGAGCGATTTGGTGGGGATGCAGCCGCGCAGGCCGCAGGTGCCACCCAAGCGGGTGTCGCGCTCGACGAGGGCCGTTTTCAAGCCATTGTGAGCCGCGCGAATGGCGGCAACGTAGCCACCGGGTCCGGAGCCAATAACGACGACATCATAAGGGGTGCTCATGGCGCGCCTGTCTACTCCTCGGAGGCTCGACGGGCAACGCCTGCGACGTTACAACTACGGACGCCATGCTCGCCCTCGCCCTTGCTGCCCTTCTGGGCGCCGATTCGTACGGCGCTCTCACGCCCGACCAGGTTGCCAAGGCCAAAGCTTGGGTCGCCGAGATGCAATCCAACTACAAGGGGCCGTACGGCGGCATCATGTGGTACTGCGTCGACGGGACCGAGGTCATCCCCAAAGAGGGGAACTGCGCCGAGCACGGCGGCGGCAAGCAGTACGGCGTGCGCAAGCGTGAGGCGATCGAGCTCGACAAGCTCGGCATCTACACCGGCACCATCCTCACCGCGCTCGACCCCAAGAGCTTCGCCGACAACGACTACTACCGGGCGCGCGCCTTCATCGTGGAGCGCTACCTCGAGCGGGCGCTCGACGGCTGGGTGCTGAAGAAGGCGAAGACCTATCGCGGCTTCCGTCAGGTCGAGGACGAAGACGAGGCGGCGCGGCAGATCATGATCGCGCTGATGGCGAGCAAGGAGATGTTCGAGGCACGTCGGTCGCTCGCGATCCGGCTCATCGATGCGATGCCCTATGGACAGCAGGGCTCGACCGCCGGCCTGGTGCGCGATCAGGCGGCCATGCTGGGCGACCTCGATCCGATGTTCGCGCCCATTCGTTTCAAGGTGCACGCCGCGCCCGAGCCGGCCGACATCGCGAGCGTCGAGGCTTACGCGCGCAAAACCAAAAACAGCGACTTCGCAAAGCAAGCGCTGGAGCTCGCCGCGACCCTGCGCAAGCACTTCGACGCCTCGGCGCGCCTCGAGCGGCTGCAGAACGTGAAGAAGTGGGTGCGCGATGACGCCACCAAGCGCGGCATCGATGCGTTCGCGAAGCTCACCAGCAAGGACACCTTCGCCATCATCGAGAACGGCGGCCGGCTCATCCAGACCGCCGAGGCTGCTTTAGCGGAGTCGAATCATCCGCGGCAGGGCGAGCGCAACTTGCTCTTGCTGCACACCATGCAGCTCGTCGAGGAGCTCTGGGTCGGCGTCACGGCGGATCTCGCGCGGATGCCCATGAGCCGCGCGCAAACGCTCGCGGTCTTCTCGAACCTCATCGGCAGCGCCAAGTCGTTGGGCTATCTGTCACAGCGTGAGCTCGTCAACGCGCAGGCGGCGGTGGCACGCATGAACAGCGGTGATGCCACCGAGTACATCGCGGGCGTGGGGCAAGCCGAGCGCGTCCTGTCGTGGGCGCGGGCGCGCATCTATGCCGACGTGGGCATGGCTTTGGAGCGCTATCAGGCGATCGAGCCGCGCGCCGAGAACGTCATCGACGACATCCTGCGCAGCGGCGTGATGCTGCCGATCGCGGTCGTCTTGGATCGTCTTGCGTCGGACGCCGAGGCGCTCCGCGGTGGCGGACACAAGCTCATCGGCTTTGGCGAAGTCCAGAACGCCGCGGGGGTGCGCGGTGAGAACGCGGGCATCGCGATCGGTAAGCTGCGGGTCGTCGATAGCTCGGCGAAGCTCGCTGCTCTACAGCGCGAGGACATCGCCTTCTTGCAGGAGCTGCCTCCGGACCTGCCACCGGTCGCCGGGGTAATCACCACGGGCGCGGTCGGCAGCTTGTCGCACGTCGCCATGCTGGCGCGTAACCTCGGCATTCCACTTGCGACCGCGGGCGAGCTTGCGCCGAAGCTGCGTGAGCTCGACGGACAAGACGTCGTCGTCGGCGTGAGCGCGGGCCGCCGCGTGCTCTTGGGACCTGCGTCCGCTCTAGCGGATGACGACCGCAACGCCTTGATGCACAAGCGCGACAAGGTGCCGACCACCTTCAGCATCGCGGCCGACAAGCTGGATCTCAAGACCAGCAAGATCCTGGCGCTCAGCGAGGTGAGCGAGAAAGACTCGGGCGTCCGCGTGGGTCCGAAGGCAGGCGAGCTTGGTCACTTGAAGCGCCTGTTTCCAACCCGCGTGTCCGATGCGGCGGTCATTCCGTTCGGCGCGTTCGTGAAGCACGTCGATCGCCCTGGCCCCAACGGCGCGCCCTCGCCGTTCACCCGCCTGCGTTATGCCTATTCGCTCGCGCAGCGTCTCCCCGACGAGGAGGCCGAGCAGTACATGCTGGGCGAGCTCGCGCGCTTCCGGACTTCGATCATGGAGTTGCCCTACCCCGAGGGCTTCGAGGCCGAGATCGACGCGGCGCTCGCCAAGCTCGGCAACATCGGCACCTTCGGCGTCTTCGTGCGCAGCGACACCAACGTCGAGGATCTCAAGGACTTCACCGGCGCCGGCTTGAACAAGACCGTGCTCAACCGTGTGAGCCGCGCGTCGATCCTCTCCGCCATCCGTGAGGTCTGGGCCTCGCCCTTCCAGGACCGCTCCTATCGCTGGCGCCAGCGCCTGCTCACGAACCCCGAGTTCGTCTTCCCATCGGTCGTTCTGCACAAGACCGTGCCGAGTGAGCTGTCGGGCGTCCTCGTGACCACCGACATCGAGACCGGTGACGAGAAGGCGATCACCATCAGCATCAGTGAGGGCGCCGCGGCGGTCGTCGACGGCGGCGTGCCCGAGACCGTGGTCATCCGCAGCAACGGCGACCAGCGCTTCCTTGCTTCGAACCGCACGGTGACCTGCAAGATCATCCCCCCGCCGCCCCAGGAAGACGTCGTGCTCACCGCCACCAGCACCCGCGAAGTGCTCCTCGACAAGGCGAAGACCGAAGAGATCCAGCAGCTCGCCAAGGAGGCCGAGGACAAGATGCCCAAGAACCACGGCATCCCTTGGGACGTCGAGTTCGGTATGATTGGCGACAAGGCCTACCTCCTTCAGATCCGCCCCCTGCGCATCTCGAAGGCCGCCGCCCGCCACCCCCTCCTCGCCGGCATGGACGAGAAGGCCAAGCCCGCCAGCGGCGCCCTGGATTTAAGCGCAGCGATTCCAGCGAGTTAGCACTCTCACGAAGGTTCCTGGTCGATCCTGTGAGGCGTCGGTGTGGCTGGACTACGAAGGTTCCTGGTCGATCCTGCAAGGCGTTGGGTGTGACTGGACGCACAGCTGACGGCGCCTGAGGCTCAGAGTGGGAAGTCGCACGGTTTCGGTGGGCGGACCGAAATTCAAGGCATGATTGGTTCGCTTAGCACTCCGCACTCCGCTCACTCTGTCGTTCAGGCCGCCCGCATCGGCTATGAGGAGAAGCACGCGGCGCACGTCGAAGCCGTCGCGCAGCGTCGGTATGCCCTGGAGCGCCGCGAGATCGCCCCCTCGCCGTTCAGCGACCGCATGTTCGAGCGCGCTGCCCGCATCGAGGCCGAAACCAAGCGCACCGCCATCCTGGCCTATCAGCGCTGGATGGAGCTCCTCTGCGAAAACCCTGGCGCCATCGGCATTTAGAAGGTTCCTGGTCGATCCCGCGTGGTCGATCCCGCGCTGTCGATCCCGCGCTACGGTCTCGGGCGGGTCAACGAAGGTCCTCGGTCGATCCTACGAAGGTTCCTGGTCGATCCTGCAATCCGGTCGAGGCCACTCCAGAAGGTTCCCGGTCGATTCTCAATCCCAGAAGGCTCCCCGGTCCGGCTTACGAAGGTTCCTGGTCGATCCCCGCGGAGGGTTGTCAACTGGGCGCTCAGCGGGTAAGCGCCAGGGTTCCCACATGGAAGCCCTCGATTCGGATCCCGCCGACCTACTCTTCTTCGCCACGGACGCCTGCAAGTCCGTAAGTAGGGATGGGCTGCTGCTCGCGCGGAGTGGTGGCCGCCACTGGATCACAGGCGCCCACAACCGCCTCGGGAAGTGGGGCTCCTACCAGGGCGTTAACTCGCACACCCATCACGGTCGTGGTAGTCATGTCGAATGAGCTGAAGAAGGGCGGGGCGGCGAAACGATGAGGGTCCGCGTGAGATCAGGCAATACCTCCCGGCTGATCGCAGTGGCGGTCATGGTCACCGTGACCGTGCCGGTCGTTGCCTACAGCGCGCGCAACTCGCGTCACACCTCGAAGAAGCCGAAGGCCACGGTCAGCAAGCAAGTCGAAGCGCCCGTTCCCGCCACGCCTGTCGCCACCGACGAGACCGCTAAAGCGGAGACCGCCGCGGCCGCTGCCGCGACCGAAGCTCCCACGGCACCGACCGTCGAAGCGGACAAAGTGATCGCTCTCCCCACCAACGACGCCGTGGCGCCTACTCCCGCGAGCAGCGTCACCGTGGTCCAACCGGGCGCCGATGGCCAGTGCCGCGCGCCCTTCCCGTTCACCAAGAAGTACACGCGCATGCAGCGCGTCCTCGAGCGCCGTCTGCGCGCCGCGGGGCTCGGCCGCTACCTCGACAAGAAGCAGCTCGGTGTCGCCCTCGTCGACCTGAGCGTCCAGGGCCGTGCCTTCTACGCCGGCATCAACGACAACGACATGATGTACGCCGCGTCGTTGCCCAAGATCGCCATCCTCCTCTCGGTCATCAAGTCGGTGAACGAGGGCAAGCTCGAGTGGACGCACGAGTACGAAGAGCGCCTCTCGAACATGATCCGCGCCTCGAGCAACACCGACGCCAGCTGGGGCGCCGAGATGGCCGGTCTCGATGGCATCGAGCACACGATGCGCGATCCCGACTACTGCCTCTACGACAATCAGAACGGCGGCCTGTGGGTCGGCCGTCAATACGGGCCGCGCGGCGGCACCAACCGCGATCCGCTGCAGAACCTCTCGCACGCCGCGACCGCCCGCCAGACGGCGCGCTTCTACACGATGCTCGACGAAGGCCTGCTGGTCTCCAAGCACTGGAGCTTCCGCATGCTGGGCCTCATGTCGCCGCCCGCGCATCACCACAAGTTCGTCGGTGGCCTGAACGACACGCCAGGCGTCACCTTCCTCGCCCGCAAGAGCGGCACCTGGCGCAACTGGCACTCGGACAGCGCGCTCATCCAGCACCATGGCCGCCGCTACGTCGCCGTCGGCATCTCCGAGACCAGCCGCGGCGAGAAGATCATGCAGCAGCTCATCAAGGTCATGGACGACATCGTCATGGACGGCGACTACCGCCCGCGCCGCGACAACCGTCAGGCCGCGCTGTCGCGATAGCGATTAGGTCGCCCAGCCCCCCCGCGGCAAAAGCTCACCGCGCCTTACGCTCGAGCTGTGTCCGCTCGAGCTGATTGCGGATGGACCCCGTGAGCGCGCGGAAAATGCCGTGCATCAGGGTCGGCCGGTCGGCGAGGAGCTGCACGAATGCATCGCCGCTGACCACCAGCAGCGAGCAGTCCGAGACCGTGGTCGCCGTCGTTTCACGTGGCAGCTGGTCGAGCACCGCGAGCAACCCCGCGGCATCGCCAGGCCCCAAGCGGTCGAGCACCCGCCCGTCACGCGTCAGCTCCACGGCGCCCGAGCGCACCAGGTAGACGAGATCGGGTTGGTCACCTTGCGTGTAGAGGACGCTCTTCGCCGGCACGTTTCGCGGCGTGAGCAAGGTCGCGACCTCGGCCAAGTCCTCCGCCGAGCTCTGACTGAAGAGGGTGACGCCCTGGAGCTCGAGCACCTGATTCACCAACAGCTGCGTCATTGTGTCTCCTAAAGCGGACTTGGGTGCGGCGCCCATGTCGACCAACACGACACGCGCGAGCCCTCCCGAGAACTTGTCACTGCTGCGCGCCACCTGCGTGAGGATCTTGCGCGAGTCACGGATGCGCTTCACGCCACGCTCACCGACCGCATCGACGAGCGCGTCACGCGTGCTGGCGTCGAGGATGTTGTCGAGGAGCTCCAGGGCGATCTGCCGGTCGCGTGTCGCCCGCGAGGTCATCGCCCGATAGGCGCCTTGAATGGCGTCCTCGGGATAGATGAGGGCCATGCTGCGAAAGAGCGTCTCCAGCGAGGCGTGCGCGCGCTCCTTGAAGGCTCGGCGCAAGAGCTCCGCCGCGGTGGTCTTCGGCATGTCGCAGAGCGAGCCGTCGCGCATGTGGCCGAAGTACGCGATCTCGTCAGCGAAGGTCGCGCTGATGCCGTCGGCCGGGAGCACCACGCTGCTGCGGCGCTTCAACGCTCCCAGCGCGCTCGCGGCGGCCAGGCGGGTCTCGACGTGCGGTGCCTTCAAGGCCGCGACCAGCGCCTTCACTCCGCTCGACGAGCCGATGCGCCCGAGCACGGTGCAGAGCGCCACCGCGACCTTCGTATCGCCCAGGCTCTCGATGATCTCGTTCGCCACGCGCGGCACGACGATGATGCCGATCTCGACGAGGGTCCGCGTCGACGCGCCGCGCAGCTCGCGTGAGGTCAACATGGCGATGGCGATCTCGACGGCGTCGGGGGACGGGTGCCGTGCCAATGACGACAGCGCGGTCCGTGCCACGTCGGGCGACGCGTCACGCGCCAAGGCGATGAGGGTCGGCGTCACCTTCTCGGTCAACGGCGGGCCCGCAAGACCCAGGGCGCGCGCCGCCATCTGGCGGGTCTGCACGTCGTCCGCTTCAGCGAGCGAGCGGGCGAGCGACAGTGCCCGATTCTCCCGGTTGATGAGGATGCCCGCGGCCAAAGCGCGCAGCGGATCCGGCACGCCTTCGCGAATGAGCACCATCTCGCTCGCCCGCGCCGCGGCCTCCGGCGCGAGCTCCGCTAAAGCAGTCAGAGCCGCCGAGGCGACGGCGGGGTTGGCGCTCTCGGCGTAGGTCACGAGGCCCTTGTGATCGTCCAACGCCGCCAGGTGCTCGACGACCCGCACCGCCGCGGCGCCGGTCGCGTCCGTCGTGGCGAGGCGCGTGAGCACGTGCTCGGGCGCCCGCTCTCCCGCCTGCTCCAGCAGATCCAGGATGACCGCGGCGCGCGCCGGCATCGCGGTCTCGAGCTCCCGCAACAACAGGCGCAGCGTGCTGCCGTCGACCACTTGAACCTCGGGCGACGAGGAGGTCGGCGCCGCGAGCAGCTCGGTCAGCAGCGACACGTAACGCAGGCGGGTCACCAGCACCGACACCAGCCAGGTCGCGCACAGCACCAGGGTCACGGGGGCGAGCCGCGCCGGCGCCAGAGGGAAGAACGACAGATACAGTCCCGCCACGGCCTGGCCACCGCGCTTTGCGAGCCCGTCGATGCGCGACTGCCAGATCGCGCGCGCCCGTGAGCCCAGGGGCGCGAGCAGCAGGCCGCCCGTCGCTTGCTGCACCGTCATGTTGGTGCCGCTGTCGACGAGCTTCAGGACCACCAAGGTCAACACGGTCGGCGTGAGCCCGAACGCCGCGGAGCAGATGATGAGCGCGCCAGGCATGACTGTCGCCGTAGCGAACAACCCGAACTTGTCGAGCAGCCTGTCGACGACGGTGAGCTGCAAGATCAAAGTGGCCACACCCGTGAGCAGCGTCACTTCACCGAAGAACGCCGTCATGCGGTCGGCGTCGTACCAAACGGCCGCCGCGGCGCGGTACTGGTAGTCGATGAGCGTCGTGACCGCGACCATGATCATCGTGCTGATCGCGACCCACCTCCCGTAGGGCGCGAGCGCTTTGACGTCCGAGCGGTCGGCGCGCACGGATTGCAGCGGCTGGCTCACGCCGAAGCCGCCGACCTTGTGACGCAGGATCGTCACGATCGGCGCGAAGGCGCAGGCGCCTGCGATGATGAAGAGGGAGCGCGAGCCGAGCCACACCGCGCCGAACTTGAGCACCGCCCCGGCCGCGAGCCCCCCGAGGATGCCGCCGAGCCCGACGCGCGCCGCGGTCCGACGCGCATCACGTGGCCCCAGGCGTGAGCCCAGCACCACCCCGAAGGCGAGCAGCAGCGCCGCCGCGGCGATCTCGACCCCGATGTACCGCGCCACCGCGAGGCCTTGCATGAGCGCCGTACCGCGCGGATGCCAGAGCGACGACGCGTACGCTAAAGCGAACAGAACGACCACGACGCCGTGCACGAAGCGCCCGAGTCGGTGGGTCTCGAAGCCACGCGACAGGTAGCCGAGCAGCGCCAGCACGAGGCCGGCCACCACCGACACGGTGACGTACAGCGACCCCAGCACCTTGGAGCCCACCGCGTCGAGCAGCTCTTGGTTCGCGACATTGCGCGCGATGACCGACGCCGCGATCACGAAGAAGAGGTGCACCCCGTGGTTGACCTGCGCTCCGGGCGCCAGGACCTGCGTGCTCCGCAGCGCCGCGGTGTACCCGGGCCGCAGGTAGAGAGGTCGACTGTCCAAACGAGAGCGCACGAGAGCACCGATGTTACGCCAGATGCCGCGACGGGCCACCTAAAGGATGAAGCAAGCGCAGAGCGGGGCCGATGCAGCCGTATGGCAGGACGCGGTTTCATGGAGCAGCCGGATCGTCGTGGTCCGTCTCACGCATCTCGACTCCCCGCTCGCAGCCAGATGGGGCGCGAGGCCACTCCGATGTGACCGCGCCAAGGCAAAACTACCCCACGAGGATCCGGAAGAGCGACTGCACCGACGCTTCACCGTCGGGCGAGACCTGCCGGATGAGCAGTGAGTGCTCGGGCTCGAGCGCCAGCTTGTCGACGACGTCGCCGTAGAGCAGCAGCCGGCCGATGTCGGGTTGGGACTCCGCTGGGAGCCAGTTGTCTCCGAGCTCGCGCTCGACCTTCACCGCCGACTCCCAGCCCACGCCAGGACCCGCCGAGAGGTTCAAGATCTCGAAGGCGCACTCCTCTTCGGCGTGCACGACCACGAGCTCTAACGCATGGCCTTTGAGGACAGCCAAGGTGACGTCTGGACGCGCCGGGGTCGACTTCTCCGCCATCGCGATACTCCGCTGCAGACCTTCATCTACTGTAACAGCAGACGGCCCGTCGCGCCCGGCTCCTTACGGAAAAGCGCCACACTCACTTTCCGAACGATGGCCCCCCGGCGCCGCGGTCAGGGGAGGACGACGAGCTTCGCCGGACCAGCGCTCACCGCGACGCTGGTTTCGCCAGGCGTGCCGTCCGCGCGTGTGTAGGTGATGGTGTGTACCCCAGGCTCGACCGCCAGCTGCCACGCCGGAGTCGCGAGCTCGGCGCCGTCGAGGCGCACGCGCCGCCAGCCCGGGGCCACGATGTTCAACGCGCCGGCACCCGCGCGCGCTGGGGGTAGCTCGTAGGTCCGCGACGGACGCGGCTTCACGGCGAGCTCGGCGAAGCGCTTCGAGCGCGCCGCATCATCGGGCTTGTTCTCGCTCTCGTAGAGCTTGGCGAAGGCGAGATGCACCTCGGGGTTGAACGGGTTCTGCATCTTCACTTGCTCGAAGTGCCCACGCGCCCCCTTCAGGTCGCCGCGCGCGAGCTGCAGCCGGCCAGCCACCAGATGGGCATCGGCGTCCTCGGGGTGCGCCGGCAGCGCTTGCTCGAGCACGCGCACAGCGTCTTTCTCGCGGCCGACCGCCTGGTACGCTTTAGCGAGTCGCGTGACCAGCGTGATGTGCTTGATGCCCGCGATAGCGAACGCCTTCTCGTACTCGACGATGGCGGCGTGATCGCGTCCGCCGCGCTGCAGCAGCTCACCCAGGCGGGAGAAGCCATTGGCGTCGCGGTTCGCCATCTGCTCCAAAGGCTTCTCTTGCTGCGCCGACTTCTCGTCGGAGGCGAGCTGGATGCGCTCGGGCGCGGCCCCTGGTACCAGGCGGAACGGGCGCTTCTTCACGTACTTCTTCCAGGCGGTCTCGATGCCGTCCATCGACAGACCGAAGCTCGCCTGCAGCGCGACGTTCAGCGGCAAGCCCTCGCCCGCGTGCTCCAGGACCTGCGCGATCGCCTTCGGGCCATACTTCTCGCGCAAGAACTCGATGACCGTGAACACCTGCGCGAACGCCAAGGCGGCGTCCTTCTGCGACGGCAGCTTCGCCATCGACGGATGCATCTGCTTGAAGGTGATGAACTTACCGCTGCGCGTGGCGTCGGCGAGCAGGTTCTCGGAGTAGGGCCCGAGGTCGAGCCCCGCCGCGCCCTTCCAGCGCGACTCGTAGAACTTGGCGATCCCCTCGTGCATCCAGATGGGCACGGTGTTGTGCGACTTCTTCGAGATCACCAAGTGTGTGAACTCGTGCGCCAGCGTGTCGCCCCAGCTGTAGCCGTTGGTCGTCGCCAGCGGCGAGGTGATCATCAGGCGGTGGTACTTGCACACGGCGATGGTGCCGGTGGTCTCGATCTCGCGCAGCGACAGACCGGTCGCGCCAGAGAGGCCACGCGCATCGGGATAGATCTCGACGACGATGCGCTCACCACGCTCGGCCGGCAGGAACTCGAGGTCGCTGCCGATGTTGGCGTACGCCGCCTCGAGCACTGGCGCGGCGTAGACCGCGACGATCTCGTCCTTGTTCAGGTAGCGAATGGAGAAGTGTGGCGTCTCGTAGGTGCGGAACTGCGCCGCGTAGGCCGCGGTGTGCTCGAGCATCGGCAAGAGCTGCGCGGCTTCGGGGACTCCGGCGTCCGCCGCGGCACGCACCAGCGCGAGCGCCGCGAGATGCTCGCCGCGCGCGTGCTCGATGCGGCCAGCGAGGAACCACACCTCGGGGTTGTTGGGGTCGGCGGCGAGCAGCGCCTCGCCAGCCTCCAGGGCGGACTCGAGCTGCCAATCCGACAAGAGCTCGTGGGTTTGCTCGATGCTGAAGACGGGGTGTACCGGCTCGCGCTCCTTCGCGACGGACGGGAGCGGGTGATCCGTTGTAGCGGACGGCTCGGTGGCCCAACCGAGCGCGGCGTAGTCAGCGATGATCACGACCGCGCAGAACGTGAGCGCGATGCGCGTGATCCGCTGTTGGACTTTTGGAGAGTCCCGCATGATCAGCGTCGGTAGCTGACTCGATGTGGCGCCTTCCTCGAGAAGGGGCGGTACCTGCCGGCTCACTTGATCAACTCCTCGTAATATTTCCGTACGGCGTCTTCGTAGTTCTGGGGTGCTTTTTGCTTTGCTGCCTCCAAGAGCTCCTGACGGAATCGGGGAGCCGCGCGATTCTTGTCGTTCTGCGGGATTTGCACGTCGCGCTGCTCGAACGTTCCTGCTTGGCCCGAGTCACGGCCCTGGCCACGACCACTCCCGGCTAATGGTAGCGGCAACCCTCCGCCTCCGCCCTGAGAAGCTTTCTCCAACGACTCGCGCATTTTCCCCAGTTGATCCGCGGCTCTGCGCTCTGCCGCGGCGGCACCTGGCAAACGGCCGCCCTGTATCTGTCCGACCGCCTTGTCCATCTCGCCGCGGGCGTTCTCGAGCTGGCCGCGCGTGTCACCGCCAAATAGCGGAACTTCCTCGGAAAGTTGGTCCATCTTCTGCCCGAGCTGCTTTGCCTGCTGCTCGAGCTGCTGCTGGCGGCGCTGATTGCGCTGCAAGGCTGACATCTGGTCAGGGCTCATGATCTGCGACGGATCGGGGAAGAGCTTGTCGAGCATCGCGTTCACTTCACGCGTCCGCTCCAGCGCCTTTTCAGCGGACTTTGCGGCCTGCTCCTGCGCTGCCTTGGTGTCCCGACCGCCGTAAGGGATGCGATCGTTCAGCATGGCTTCCATCTCCCGCTCGTTGTCTTCGGCGGTTTGGCCCGCGGCGCGCGCCTCTGCGTAGTCACGCTCCTCGAGCAGACTATCCATGTCCATCAAACGCTGGCGTGCCAACTGGGTGCGGGCGCGCAGATCACCGTACAGCGGCGGGCCGCCCGCGATCTTGTCGATCTCGCGCAGCGCTTCTTGCGTCTTCTCGCGGGCCTTCTTGACGATGTCGTCGGCCGACATGCCGGCGCGCCGCTGCGCTTCCTTGCGGTAGTTGCGCAGGAGCTCTTCCGAGTCGCGGGCGAGGTCCTTCTGCTCCTTCTCGAGCTCGCGGAACTCCTCGGCGAACTCGGCGAGCTGCTTGCGCAGGCCCTCGTACTGCTCGCCGCCGAACTCCTTCTCGGCTTCGTTGACCTCGTTCACCATGTTCTCGACGGTGTTGGCGAGCTGCTCGAGCTCCTTCGCCGCGCCTTCGAGGTCGCCCTCGCGCAGCATCTTGTCGAGGCGCGACATGGCGTCGTCCATCTGCAGCATCGCGGCCGCTTCCATGTTGCGGTACTCGCCGGGCAGCCCCTGTTTGATCTGACTCATCTTCGCGAGCAGACCCATCATCTTCTCTTTGAGCGCGTTGACGCGCTCGAGGAGCTCGGCCTTCAGCGCCGGATCCTTGGTCTTCTGATAGTCGGCGAGCATCTTCTGCAGATCGCGCTGGGTCGCGAGCAGGTCGCGCGCCGTCTCCTTGAGCTCGTGGAGCTGCTGCACCGCGAGCAAGTCGTCGAGATAGATGATGTCCTTCTCGAGCACCTTCACGGCGGCCGCTTGCTTGTCGGCGATGTTGCGGCGCGTGGTGACGGGCGTCTGCGCCAGGTTCTTGCCGAGGAAGGCGAGGGCCGCGCGGCGCTCGCGCTCCGCTTTGGCGGTGTGCTCACGGATGTTGACGAACGCCTTGGCGATCGCGGGCGTGGAGAGCTTGTCGTCCTCCAGTGCGTTCGCGAGCTGCTGCAAGCTCTGCGACAGGGTCAGCATCTTCTCGAGGATGGCGTTTTGATCGTCACGTGGTCCGCTGAGCTCGCTGCCGGGGTCACGCGGGAAGGGCTTCTCGAGCTCGTCACCCAGGAGCTGCACGAGGTCGTCGATGATCTTGCGCTGGTCGGCGATGAGATCGTCGTGCCGCTGACGCGCGCTGAAGATGGTGAGGCGGTGCGTGTCGGTGACCGTCTTCTTGGGGCCGTTGATGGTGTCGTTGTCGAGGGCCTCGAGGTGAAAGCGCACCTCGTCACCCGGCTTGATGCCGAGCTCCGCGACGGACCAGCGGTAGACCCCTTCGCGTGCCTTGGCGTCACCACCGTTCGCGGGGAGCACGACGCGCGTCGGCTCTTGGGCGTTCTCTTGCTCGATGACGAGCGCGACCTCGGCGACACCGAAGTCGTCCTTGGCGTGCCACAAGATGTCGACGGCCCTGTCGTCCTTGAGCTCGACGTCACCAGGCGGTGAGTCCATGACGAGCTCGGGTGAGGCATCGAGCATGGCGCGGATCGGATGCCGCAACCCATCCTGCAAGCGCTCTCCACCGCGGGTCGTGAGCTCGAACGCGTAGGTGCCGTCACGCATCACCGACAAGGTGCCGGCGAGCTTCTTGCCATCCGCGGTGAGCGGCACGTCTTGCGCGGACTTGCCATCCGGCCCGAACACATGGAGCACGCCGCCGCGCACGTCGGTGTCTGCTACAGCGGAGAGGTCGACTTGCGTGCCGACGACGGCGCTGATGCTGCCGTCACCGCCTTCGACGATGCGCGGCGTAAGACCGGTGTAGGCGGGAAAGCGGTAGGAGAGGGTGATGTCGCTCGCGATGGGCGTGTCGCTGATGCGCGCGGCGGTAGGGTCCGCAAGCCAAGCGGAGAGGCGCGCGCGGCCAGTGCCGAGCACCACCAGGGCGATGAGCAAGACGAGAAAGGCGCCGGCGAGCGCTTGATACGCCCTGACGTCGCGGGCCTTGCGCGCCACCGCGAGCCGGCGGACCAGCTCGGCCTGCTCGAGCGCTTCGGCCATGCGGTCGAGGTGCGCTTCGGCGAGCTCGGGAGAGAAATCCGGGGCGTCGTCCGCCGATGGCGTGAGGCGGTCCACGAAGTCGACCGCCGAAGTCGGCCCCGTGCCAAGCTCGGGCGCGAGCCCCTCGGCCATCTGGGCCATGCGCATGCCCTCACTGGTCGCGTGGGCCAATGTACGCGCGAAGACCACAAGCGTCGCCACGAGTACGCCGACGATCGCGGTGCCGATCGTGGCGATGCCCAACGCGGTCGATCCAAGCTGCGCGAGGAGTACCCCAAAGGCGACTGTGACAAGCGCGACAGCCGCGAAATATATAGATTTTTCGCGAAGCTCCGCCCGTCCCCAGGCGGCCTTGAGGCGCTGTAGCTGCTCGGAGATGCGGTCGCGGCTAGTCAAGCTGATTGGTCCCAAGGGTTGGCAAAAACTTTGCGTTGGGCGGGTGGGTTGGAATAAGAGTACCAAAACCCGGGCCCTACAGTGTGGTCTCTTTCGTAAAGCTAGAGAGCCCTTTTCGCCAGGATGGCCAACACACAATGGCCAACAACTTCGCGGCACCTCCAACTGGCTTCGTCGGTCGCGCCGACCATCTCACCCGCTTTCGGACGCGCCTCGAGCATTTCAACGTCTTCGTTTACGAAGGCATTTCCGGCATCGGCAAGACCAGCCTCGTTTTGCGTCTTGGCCAGGAGACCAAAGCTGTCGGGGCAACCCGCACCTTGTACCTCCCGGTGTGGCCAAACGAAACGATGACGTCGATCCTGGCACGCGTCGAGGCCAGGCTCAATCGTCCAACGAGCGTTATTCGCGATCGTTCGAGCGATCCGTACTCGCGGCTCTGGCAGACGCTCGAGCAGGCGAAGACCGCGGTCATCCTCGACGACCTGCAAAACCTCAAGCGCGAAGAGCTGCTCGCGCTGGTGCGCTCATCGCGCGGCAAGCGTCCCGCGGCGCGCGTCATCGGCGCCATGCGGGGTGACCCCGAGCTGTCGGCCATCGACAAGATGGACTTGCACCTCGATCGCGTCGGGCCGCTCAACGTCGACGAGGTCAAGCAGATCATCGCCGCCAACAAGATCACCGGCGAAGCCGCCGAGGCGATCGTGCACGACGCGGCCCGTGGTGGCTGTGTCGCGCATCCGCTGACCCTGCGCTACATGCTGGCGCTGCGTGGCGCGGGCCTGCCGCCCAAGAGCTTCCTCGACACGCAATCGGCCCGCTCGGTGAACGCCTTCAAGGCGCTCATGGCTGGTGTCGAAGGCGAAGGCACCGGCTTCGACAAGCGCCTCGACGACAAAGAGCGTGAGACGCTGCTCGGCATCGCGAGCGTCGGTCAGGTCCTCGACAAGGAGATCGCCACCAAGGTGTTCGGCGACAAGGTCGCGTCGCTCGTGAAGCGCGGGCTCGTCGACGTGATCGACGGCGACGTCATGGTCCACGATCTCGTGGCCTCGACGCTGCAAGGCGAGGTGCAGCTCTCGCCAGCCAACGCCAAGATCATCGCCAAGCACTTCGAGGCGCGCGGCCGCGAGCGCAATCAGCCGCCGCTCATCTTGCGCGCCGCCGAGATCCTGGCGCGCTCTGGGGACGCCGCGACCGCGGTCGAGATCCTCGCCGAGGGCTGGGAGCCGGTCTGCGATCTCGGCTTCGTCGAAGCGTACTTGAAGGCGATCGCCTCGATGCCGGGGGCGGGCTCGCTCGACAAGCGCCTGCGTCTGCTCTCCGCCCGTGCCCGCATGCGCCAAGGCGCGCCGAGCGTGGTGCGCGAAGAGATGGAGAAGCTCGCCGAGGAGCGCGACGTCTGGACCAAGCAGCGCGCTTTGTCTGCTTTGGCGGACATCCATGCGCACATCGGCGATCACGCCGGCGTCATTCGCGACTACGAGGCCCTCAAGAAGAGCGGCGCCGAGCCCGAGCTGATTGGCAATGCGGCGGCCCTCGCCGCGTCGGCGATGGTGCAGCTCGACAAGATCGTCGACGCCGAAAAGCTCGTGAAGGCGCTCCTCGGCAAGCTCAAGAAAGAGCCGGCCAAGGAAGCCGAGATGCGCCGCATGCTGGCGCGTATCTACGCCTCGTCGGGTCGCCTCGAGGACGCCGTGAAGGAAGCTCAGGCGTCCGCGAAAGCGTTCGAAGCCGCGGGCGATCTCTATCACGCGGCGGCTGCCTACGGTGGCATCGGCGATCTCTACCGCGAGGTCGGCGACTTCGACGCGGCGCGCACCGCCTTCAAGAAGTTCCACGAGCTGGCGCTGCAGTCCGGCGACCGCTCGCAGGTGCAAATCGCCGAGCTCGCCGACTCGTGGGTGGCGCTCGACATCGGTGACTTGACGAGCGCCGGCAAGGCCATCGCGCACGTCGAGGCCAACATGGGCGCCGGCACGCGCCGCTTGATGCGCTATCTCGACGTCGCGCGCGCCAAGCTCCTCGCGGGCCGCGGGCAAAACGAGGACGCGGCCAAGGTCTACGCCGAGGTCGTGAAGGCTTGGGACGAGGCTGGTAACCCGAACATCGCCGACGTGCTGCGCGCCCAGCAGGTGCGCGTGCTCATGGCGCTAGGCCGGGCCGACGAAGCCGAAGCCATCATCAAGGACGTGTTGTCGCGCCTCGACCGCGAGAGCGCCGGCCCCCGTGTCGGCGTGTTCCTCCGCGAAAGCGCACTGCTGCACATGCGCCGTGGTGACGTGAAGAAGGCTCAGGCGCAGCTCGCCGAGGCCCGCAAGCTCCTCGCCGCCGGTGGCAACCGCCGCGAAGAGGCGCTGACCCTGCACCGCATCTCGCAGGCCGCCTATGAAGAGGCGAACATGGAGCTCGCCGCGGAGCGCGCCGCCGAGGCGCTGACTCTCGCGCGTCAAATCAAGCACGACCGCGCCACCGCGCTGGCGTTGGAGATGCAATCGCGTCTCGCGCTGGTGCGTGGTGACGCGAAGGCCGCCGTGAATCTCTCGAAGGACGCCTGGCAAACGCTGCGTCGTCTTGGCGACGAGGTCGGCGCCTTGCACGCCGCCGAGCAGCACGTGCGCTCGCTCGTCGTCGCGGGGGACCTCGCGGGCGCCGTCCGCTTGGGCCCGAAGGTCAGCGAGACCGCCGAGAAGCTCGAGATCCGCGACGTGCGCATCCGCTCGATCATCCTCACGGGCGTCGCCTTGCTGCGCCGCGGCCGCCCCGATGCGGCGGCGCGCTGCTTCCGCGAAGTGAAGGACGGTCAGGTCGCTCCCGCCACGGTCATGCTCATGTACCGCTTCGGTGAAGCGTTGGCGTCCGTCACCGGCGAGAAGGACGCAGCCCGTGAGCGCCGTGAGCGCTGGATCCACGCTGGCCTCCAGGTGCCGCCGCACCAGCGCGAGATGATGCTCGCGGGTATCGAGGCCTTGGCGCTGCCGCCGCGTGACCGCTCGCGCGTCCTCATCGGCAAGAACGAGACGACGATGGGCACCGAGCGCTTGGCCTGGCTCGAGCCGGCATCGTACGAGCTCTTCGTCGACGTACAGACCCAGCGTTACCAGCAGTCCGGTAAAGCGGTCAGCTTCTCGAGCCGCGAAACCGAGTCGCTCTTGCGTGAGCTGGTCGTCGCTTATCCCAAGGGCCTGTCGCTCGCCGATGCGGTGGGCGCCGTCTTCGGCGAGGGTGGCGACGCCAAGAAGCTCGGCGGCGTCATCAAGGATCTGCAGAAGGACGTGAAGTCCATCAAGGTCACCGCGACCACCAAGGACGTGAAGCTCACTCCGCCCAAGACGTTCTGCTTGGTGGTGCCGACGTCGATCGCGGCCGGCTCGCTCAGCGCCCAGCAGCAGAAGATCCTGCGCTTGATGCGCCGCATGGGCACGGTGGCGCTGCAGGCCGTGCAAGACGAGTTCGCGGTACCGCGCAACGTGGCCAAGAAGGAGCTCGACCAGCTCATCGAAGCCGGCCTCATCGAGGCGGTGCGGGCGGGGCGCGGGCAGGCGTTTCGCTTGGCTTGACGGTGAGTTGGGTGAATCGCAGCCTACTGCCGCCCACACTGGGTACGTGTATCCATGACCGACGCCATACCCGCAGCCGGCCCCCGGGGCGTAACGCGTACAGATACTGGCGCGTTTCAAGCCGTCCAGCGCGATAGCTCCGAGAACCTGCAAGCGCGCTTATTCGGTGAGGGGCAGCAGCCCGGTCCTGCCGAGTACGCAGCGTTCAAGAAGGCGTTTCCCGACGTTGATCCGCGCGCACCGGACGTACAGAAGATTCTGCAGCAGCTCCAAAAGGCTGGCCTGCAGTTGGGCAATCCGCCAAGCATCGGCAATGCGCGCGAGGGCATGATCGCGGCGCTTGCACTTGCGAGTGGTGATTCGCGTGCCGAGCTCGAGAAGAAGTCGTTGCCCGAGCTGATGGCGATGTATCAGGGCCTCAACCCGAACCAACAGAGGGCTGGCCGTATGCAGGCGCCGGGGACCGCGCCTGGTGGCAGTACACCGGCTGATGGCGTCGATCGACCCGGCGCCGGAAGGCCTGGTGCTCGCCGCAGGGCCACACCGCGCGGAGTGCATCCACCGAGACCCCGCGGGCAGCTCGGGGTGCAGCCGCGCCGACGGATGCCGCGCCAAACGCCCGTCGAGCGTCGTCGCCAGCCCGTCGCGAATCCGGTGTTCACGGCCGCCAACAGAGCCCTTGCGCAGATAGAAGCCCGCCCAGAAGCCGCCGCGGCCCGTGCAGGCCACACGCTCCCCGACGCGCAGCGCGACGGTCTCGTGCGTGACTACGTCGCGGTGCTGCGCGCCTTGCCCGCTGATGTGCGTGAGCAGAATCTGCGCGTCGTGCCCGAGCTGCTGCGGGGCCGTGTACGCGACACGTTGAACCCTCCCACGCCGTAAGCGCCGGTCGGTTGCCAGAAGCCGTGGACGGTGGCATTGGGCTCCGGCGCGCCCCATTCTAGCGCGCTGGAAACCACTGCCATGCAATCATCTCTCGGCTTCTTCTCGCGCCTCTGGCTCGCCTTCATCCTGCCGTGGATCGTGTTGTTCAACGGCCGCACCGCTGCCCGCGTGCAAGCGGCGCGCTTGGGCAACGCCACCCCGTCCCGCGACGACTCGCCCGCCTCGGCGCCGACCGAGACCTCGCTGTCCGCCGTGAAGATCATCGACGCCGCGCCCACCGTCACCGCGCCCGACGCCACGACCGCCATGCAGCTGCTCGCCATCATGCAGCGCGAAGGTCGCTTCATCGACTTCCTCCAGGAAGACGTCGGCTCCTTCTCCGATGCGCAGGTTGGCGCCGCCGCCCGCGTCGTTCACGCCGGCTGCAAGCGCGCTTTGGCGGACTACGTGACGCTCGAGCCGGTGCGGCGCGAGCCCGAGGGCGCGGCCATCGTGCTCGACCGTGGCTTCGATGCCGGCCGCAACCGCCTCACCGGCAACGTCGTCGGCGAGCCTCCGTTCAAGGGCAAGCTCACGCACCACGGCTGGCAGATCGCCACCATCAAGCTGCCGACGCTCGCCTCCGGCCATGATCCCAAGGTCATCGCCCCCGCCGAGGTGGAGCTGTGAGCAGATTCGCCATCGGCATCGATCTCGGCACGACCAACACCGCGCTCGCGTCGGCCCCGATCGGCGACAAGAACGACACCTCGAAGCCCGAGGTGATGGCGGTGCCGCAGATCGTCGCCGCCGGCGAGACCGCCTCACGCCCACTCTTGCCGTCGTTCTTGTACGTTCCAGCGGACGGGCAGTTCCCCGCCGGCTCGCTGCGTTTACCCTGGGGCGAGTCGCCAACCCTCGTGGGCGCGTTCGCGCGCTCGCAAGGCGCCACGACTCCGGCGCGCATCGTCTCGTCCGCCAAGAGCTGGCTGTCGTACGCTGGCGCGGACCGCAATGGCGCCATTCTCCCCTGGCAAGCGCCCGAAGAGGTCGCCAAGCTCTCGCCGGTCGACGTGTCGGCCCGTTATCTCGAGCACTTGCGGGCAGCCTGGGACGCGCAGCACCCCGAAGCGCCGCTCGCCCAACAAGACGTCGTCCTCACGGTGCCCGCGTCGTTCGACGCCGTGGCGCGTGAGCTCACCGCGGTCGCCGCGCAGCGCGCCGGTTTGCCCACGGGCGTGCGCCTGCTGGAAGAGCCGCAAGCGGCGCTCTACGCCTGGCTCGCGGACCAAGGCACCGATTGGCGCTCACAGCTCGCGGTCGGCGAGACCATCTTGGTGTGCGACATCGGCGGCGGCACCACCGACTTCTCGCTCATCGAAGTGCGTGAGACCGACGGCAACCTCGAGCTGCATCGCGTCGCGGTCGGTGATCACATCTTGCTCGGCGGCGACAACATGGACTTGGCGCTCGCCTACACGGTGCGCGCCCGTCTCGAGAACGAAGGCGTAAAGCTCGACGACTGGCAGATGCGCGCGCTCACCTATGCCTGCCGCGCCGCCAAGGAGATCATGCTCGGTGGCAGCGACAGCGACACACAGCCGCTCGTCATCCCGGGCCGCGGCAGTAAGCTCATCGGCGGCACCATCACCACGGAGCTGCGCCGCGCCGAGCTCGAGAGCGTCTTGCTCGAGGGCTTCTTCCCCATCGTCGACGCCAGCGCGCGCCCGGTCGCGCCGCGCCGCGTCGGCCTCACGTCGCTTGGCCTTCCCTACGCGAGCGACGCCGCCGTCACGCGCCACCTCGCCGCCTTCCTCGGCCGCGAGGGCCTGCCGCGTAACCCGACCGCCATTCTCTTCAATGGCGGCGTCACGCGCTCGCCGGTGCTGCGCGACCGTCTGCATGCGGTGCTTGCCAGCTGGGCGCAGGCCGCCGGGGCGCGGGCGCCGAAGATCTTGAGCGGCGTCGATCCCGATCTCTCCGTGTGCCGCGGCGCCGCTTACTACGCGCGTGTCGTCCGTGATGGCGGAGTGCGCATCCGTGGAGGTACGGCGCAGGCTTACTATGTGGGCATGGAGCGTGCGGAGCTGGCGGTGCCTGGTATCGCGCCAAAGCTCGACGCTCTGTGCGTCGCGCCGTTCGGCATGGAAGAGGGCACCGAGGTGACGCTGCCGATGGCGCTGGGCCTCATCGTCGGTGAGCCCGTGTCGTTCCGCTTCTTTGGCTCGTCGACGCGCGGTGAAGATCAGGTCGGCGCGGTCGTCGATCCGTCGGAGCTCACGGAGCTCGCGCCCATCGAAGCGACCTTCGAGGATCTGAATCGCGCCGCTGGCGAAGCGGTGGAAGTGCGCTTGCACGCGCGTCTCACCGAAGTGGGGACGCTCGAGATGGAAGCCGTGGGCGACAAGGGCCGCTGGAAGCTGTCGTTCGACGTCCGCGTGCAATGAGCGCGCCCATCTACGCCGTTGGCATCGACCTCGGCACCACGCACTGCGTGGTCGCCGCGAGCCGCCTCGATCGTCCACAGGTCCGCGTCATCGACGTACCGCAGCTCGTGGCACCCGGCGAGGTCGCGGGCCGTCCGCTCCTGCCGTCATTCACCTATCTGCCCGCTGAAGCGGAGCTGGCGGAGCACGACCGCAAGCTGCCATGGGGCTCGCCGCCGCGCATCACGGGTGAGCTTGCGCGTAAGCTCGGCGCCAAGGTCCCCACGCGCCTCGTCGCCTCGGCCAAGAGCTGGGTCTGCTATGGCGGTGTGAACCGCAAGGCCGCGATCCTGCCGTGGGGCTCGCCCGACGACGCGCCGCATCTGTCGCCGTTCGACGCGCAAGTCGACTACCTGTCGCACCTGCGCGCGGCGTGGGACGCCGAGCACCCCGATGCGCCGCTCGCCCAGCAAGACGTCGTCGTCACCGTGCCCGCCTCGTTCGACGAGTCGGCGCGCGAGCTCACGAGCGAGGCCGCGCGCGTGGCCGGCCTCGGCGAGATCCGGCTCATCGAGGAGCCGCAAGCCGCGCTCTACGATTTCATCGGTGAGAACGACGAGCGGCTCGCCGCGACGCTCGGGGACGCCAAGCTCATTCTCGTCGTCGACGTCGGCGGCGGCACCACGGACCTCACGCTGGTGCGCGTGCTCCCGCCGGACGCGTCGTCGCACGGTAAGCCCCGCCTCGAGCGTATCGCGGTCGGCGGCCACCTCATGCTCGGCGGCGACAACATGGACGCCGCTTTAGCGCACCACGCGCTCGAGAAGGACGGCGGCAACAAGAACCTCGACCCGAGTGATTGGTCGGCGCTCGTGCAAGCCTGCCGCGACGCCAAGGAGCGCTTGCTCGGCGACGATCCGCCCGAGGAGGTCGTGGTCACCATCCAGGCGCGTGGCTCACGGCTCATCGGCGGCAGCCGCAGCATCGCCATCAAGCGTGACGATGCGCTGCGGGTGCTGGTCGACGGCTTCGTGCCGCACACCAAGCCCGACGAGGTGGCTGGCGGCGGCGGGCGCGCCGGTCTTACGACGTTGGGTCTGCCCTACGTCACCGACCCCGCCATTCCACGGCACGTCGCGGCGTTCCTCAAGAAGCACGCGGCGCCGCGCCCCGACGCGGTGCTGCTGAACGGTGGCGTCTTCAACGGCAAGGCCGTCGTTGCCCGGTTCGCCGAGGTCTTGAACGGTTGGTACGCCGCACCGGTGCGCTTCCTCACGCACACCTCGCTCGACACCGCGGTTGCGCGCGGTGCCGTGCGCTTTGCGTTGGCGCGCCGGGGTGTGGGCACGGTCATCACCGGTGGCGCCGCGCGCGCGTATTACATTGGCGTCGATGACGCTCAGGGTGCGCGTCAGGCGTTGTGCATCACGCCGCGTGGCATGGACGAGGGTACGAGCGTCGACGTCAGCGGCCGTGTCTTCGAGCTGGCGCTGGACCGCCGCGTCGGCTTCCCACTGTACGCTGCAACGGACCGCAACGATGCCGCCGGCGATCTCGTCACCGATGTCGGCGCGCTCGAAGTCCTGCCGCAGCTCGAAGCAGTGCTGCGCGCGCGGGGCCAGGATCTGAAGATGAGCGCCTCGGGTGGCGTGGCCGTCCGCATGTCGTCGAGCCTCGGTGAGACCGGCGCGTTGGGCATGTTCCTCGCGACCGTGCAGCTGCCGCCCCAGCGCTGGCAGCTCGAGTTTGCGCTGGAAGCACCACCCGCCGCGCCCGCAGCCGCCGCTAGCGTGTCGACGAAAGCGGAGAAGCTGCCCGAGCGCTTCGGCGATGCGCGCCGGCAGGTCGAGCGTGTGTTCGCGAAGCCCGACGCTGAAGCGAACACCGAGTCCGCGAAGAGCCTACGCAACGATCTCGATGACCTCTTGGGGCCGCGTGGTGAGTGGACCGCCGCGACGTGTCGCGCGTTGGCCGACGTCGCGTTGGAGCGCGCCGGCAATCGTGGGCGCAGTGAGCAGCACGAGCTCGCGTGGCTGCGCCTCGTTGGTTGGTGCCTGCGCCCTGGGATCGGCGCCGAGGGCGATGCCGCGCGTGTCGCCGCGCTGTGGAAGGTCCGCGCCGAGGGCCTGAAGCTCCCATCGAAGGGCAACTTCTCCGAGTGGTGGATCGTCTGGCGCCGCATCGCGCAAGGCCTCGGAGCGCTGGAGCAGCGCGCCTTGTTCGCGGAGATCGCGCCGTGGCTCGCTCCTACGCCGCCTGTCGGTGGTCCGCGCTTGCACGGCGCTGTCGAGATGATGCAGCTCGCCGCCGCTCTGGAGCGCGTGCCTGGCGCCTCGAAGGAGCAAGCCGGCGCGTGGTTCCTGGCGAAGCCGACCAACTGGTTGACGCTCGGCCGCCTCGGCAATCGCGTGCCCGCGAGCGGCTACGATCCGGCGCTGCTCGCCCGGGTCGGCGTCGTCTCCGAATGGCTCGAAACCATTCTGCAGCTCGACTGGGCCAAGGCGGAGGGCGCGTCGTTCGCCGCGGTGCTGCTGGCGCGCCGCTCACCGCAAGAAGCGAGTGATGTGTCCGCGGCGTTGCGCGCGAAGGTCGCCGAGCGGCTGCTCACCATGAAGGCCTCGGCCTCGTGGCTCGACATGCTGACGCGCCCCGCGACGCTCGAAGCGAAAGACGCGGCGCGCGTGCTCGGCGACTCGTTGCCAGCGGGGTTGAGGCTCGCGCAGTGAGAGCGCTCGAGGGCCTCAGGGTTTTGGAGCTCGCGGCCATCGGCCCCGCGCCGTTCTGCGGCATGATGCTCGCGGACTTCGGGGCCGACGTCGTGCGCATCGAGCGCCCGGCGGTGAAGCGCGGCCTCACCACCGAGCTGGGCCGCGACGTCTTGAACCGCGGCAAGCGCTCGATCGCCATCGACCTGAAGTCGCCCGAAGGTGTCGCCATCGCGCTAGATCTCGTCGCTAAAGCGGACATCCTCATCGAAGGTCACCGCCCGGGCGTGATGGAGCGCTTGGGCCTGGGACCCGAGGCGTGCCTGAAGGTGAACCCGCGCCTGGTCTACGGCCGCGTGACCGGCTTCGGCCAGGACGGCCCCCTCGCGCCCCGCGCCGGCCACGACATCAACTACATCGCGCTCTCGGGCGTGCTCGGCATCCTCGGCACTCCCGACAAGCCGGCGATCCCCGCGAATCTCATCGGCGACTTCGGCGCGGGCGGCATGATGCTCGCGTTCGGCGTGCTGGCCGCGGTGCTCCACGCGCAGCGCACCGGCGTGGGGCAGGTCGTCGACGCCGCGATGGTGGACGGCTCGGCGCTGCTCATGACCGCGGTGATGGCCATGCGCGCCTCGGGGTTGTGGAACGAGCCGCGTGGCGGAAACCTCCTCGACGGCGGCGCGCCGTTTTACAACGTGTACGCCACGCAAGACGGCAAGCACGTCGCGGTCGGTCCCATCGAGCCCCAGTTCCGCGTGCTCTTCCTCGAGCGGCTGGGCTTGCCGGTGGACTCGAACATGCTCGATCCCGAGCAGTGGCCAGCGCAGCGCGACCAGGTCGCCGCGATCTTCGCAAGCAAGACGCGCGCCGAATGGGAGTCCATTTTCACGGACACGGACGCCTGCGTCTACCCGGTGCTGTCGATGAGCGAGGCGGCGCTCTATCCGCACAACCAAGCGCGCAAGACCTTCTTGACCGTCGACGACGTGGTGCAGCCGGCTCCAGCGCCCAAGCTCACGGTCACGCCCGCGACGCTCGGCACCCCGCCGCCAGCCATCGGTCAGCACACGCGCGAGATCTTGAAGGAGCTGGGACGCGACGCCGACGCTCTCATCGCTCGAGGCGTCGTCCTCGGGCCGGGATAGTCCGCTCTCGCGCCGTGCCGCTTTTTTGGGGCTTTCTCCGGGAGGCGTTAACCTCCGCGGTATCATGGCGCCGAAACGCTTCTTCATCGAGCAGCTGCAAGCCCACTACAATGAAGTCCTGGGCAACGCCCGCCGCACCGCGATCGACGCCGGTGACGCCGCCGCGCACATGGCGACCGAGGCCGAGAAGAAGGAAGACGCGCGCGCCGCCGTCGAGTTTGGATCGCTCGCCAAGGGGCAGGCGATGCGCATGCGCCGCGCTTCGGAGGAGCTCGAGGTCCTCGGCAAGTTCGCGATGCGCGAGATGCCCCAGTTCAACTCGAAGAGCGCCATCGCGATCGGCGCGATGGTCGACGTCGCCATCGAGAGCGACGACGGTGAAGGCGAAGAGCGCACGCTCATGTTGCTCCCGGTTGGCGCCGGCACCGAGCTGACCGGCCCGGGCGGCGACGGCTTCATCTCGGTCATCACGCCATGGTCACCCCTCGGCAAGAGCCTGCTCGGTAAGCACGCCGGCGACGTCATCGACGTCACCATCAACGGCGAGCTACGCGAGTGGACCATCGTGGACGTGAGCTGATGCCGCGCTCGGGCTTCCCGAGCATCGATGCGTACATCGCCGCGCAACCCCCGGCTGCGCGAGCAGTCCTGCGCCGCCTGCGCGCGGTGCTGCGCAAGGCGTTGCCGAAGGCCGAAGAGGGCATCTCGTATCAGATCCCCATCTTCCGGGTGGACGGCGTGATGATCCTGCACTTCGCCGCATTCAAGGACCACTACGCGATCTATCCGGCGACCGCGGGCCTCAAGGCGCTCGGCAAGGGCGTGACGGATCGCATCCACGGCAAGGCGTCGATCCACTTCGCGTACGACGAAGAGCTGCCGGTTGCGTTGATCACACGCATCGCCAAGACGCGGCGCGCCGAAGCCGCCGCGTACGCTAAAGCAAAGTCCTCCAAGAAAGCCACCGCGGCCAAGAGCTCACGATCCATGCCACGATGACGTGGTGGTGACGTGGGACGACCGGCGGTTGGTGGGATAAGATCGCGACGTGCCTCAATGGTTGCGCTTGACCCTGCTCTGCCTCGTTGGCGTCACGGCCTGCGGCGTCGGTGCGCTCTTCTCCGGTGACGGTGGTTCCTGCCACACCGACGGGAACTGCCCGAGCGGGCACCTCTGCTGCGACGGCACGTGTCGGACGCGGTGCGATGGCGGCAGTGACGGGACGGGCCCCAACATCAACTCCTCGATCGTCACCGTGCAGCTGCTCAGCGACTACACTCCCCGCTACGCCTTTGACGAGGTCTTGGTGCAGCTCGACCAGCGCCCGGCGGTGCTCACGCCGGCCGGCGTCGCCGTGCACTTCGACATGCCGCGCACGGTCGCGTCGTTCATCGCCGTGCCCCGCGGTGACCATCGGGCCACCGTGACCTTGCTCTTGCGCGGCGCACAGGTCGACGTCGGGACGGCGTCTGCGTCCGTTGTCGCGGACACCACCATCGTCGTCACCGTGGCGCGTATCCGCGCGCCGTGCAGCGCCGACCAGGACTGCCTCCCGACCACGCCGGTCTGCGCGGCCGCCCACTGCGTCAGCGGCATATGTCTCGAGCGGCCAGTGCCCGACGCCTGCATCAAGGGTGAGCGCTGCTTCATCGGAGCGGGGTGCGTGAGCGCCGACGGGGAGTGTGGGGAGGACGCTGACTGTGACGATCAAATCGCCTGCACCCGCGACCTCTGCACGGCAGGCTTGTGCAGTAATCTCGCGGACGATGCCGCGTGCGACCACGCGCTCTGTGCGCCCTTCGAGGCTGCGGCGAACAACGTGACGGGGTGCCTGCCGCCGCCGTGCAGCGCCGACAACTGCGTCAGTACACCGTGCGTCAGCGCCGCCTGTGTCGAGGATCAATGCGTCAAGACCCCTCTTTGCCTCGCGGACGAGCGCTGCTGTGACGGTGTCTGCGGCGTCGATTGCGGCGACCCTCGGCCGTGCGCGGGGCGTGCTGCTGGCGCCATCTGTCGGCCAAGTGCTGGCGCGTGCGACGTCGCCGAGACCTGCGACGGCAGCACGGACGTCTGCCCGCCCGACGTCCGCCTTACGATGGGCACCGTGTGTCGCGCCATCGCTGGGCCATGCGATCTCCTCGATGTTTGTGACGGAGTGAGCGCCGCGTGCCCACCCGACGCGGTCGCGGACCCCGACACCGAATGTCGCGCCGCGTCCAAT